>NZ_JBHJTL010000028.1:0-15104 GCF_042264065.1 Streptomyces sp. NPDC056222
GCGTCGTGGGTGTCCCGGCCGTCGCGGACCGCCCCCTGCTGGTCGCACTCCTGGTAGCCGGGGGTGCCCGGACCCTGGGAGTACAGCCCGGCCGGCCAGATCCAGGCGTCGGGGTTGCCCGCCCGGTCCGGCGGGCTCGCGTTGAAGTCGCCGCCGAAGGCCACCTTCGGGAAGCCGGAGACGACCTGCTTGATCTCCGCGAGCTGGTCGTCGCGGTAGTCCCAGTCCGGGTGCTCCGGGTTGGTGTTCTTCGTCGACACGTGCACGCTGCAGAGCCGTACGCCGAAGTAGGTCGCCGTCGCGCACTGGAACGGCGGGTTGAGCCCGGTCCAGGGCTGGGTCGTCGGATACTGCTGCGCGTCCGCGAGACCGGCCTTGACGACGATCGCGGTGCCGACGAGGTCGTTCGGGTCGGAGCCGGCGCCGGTGGCGCACGGGCTCGGGGTCCGTACGCCCTTCTGCGACCAGTGGTACGGCGCGAAGCTCTTGCTCCAGCCCGCGCCGAGCTTGGTCATCAGGTTGTCGAGACCGCTCGCGCAGACCTCCTGGAGCAGCACGGCCTGCACGTAATGGCTCTGCACGTACTGCTTCACCACGTCGGCCTTCTCCGCCGCCGTGCCGGTGCCCGTGCATCCCCATCGCTCGACGCCGCACATGTTCCAGCTCATGACCTGCAGGTTGGTCCCCGGCGGCGGTGTCGCCGCCGCGGGCGCGGCCTGCGCCGTCGCCCCGGACGCCGTCGCGCCGGACAGGGCCAGAAGGGCAGCGCCGAGCGCCCCCCACAGTCTTTTCCTCAAGTGGATCCCCCATGATCGTCAGGATGACGACGGAACTCTACGGGGCGATCGGAGTGGTGACGGCGTAGGTGTGCTTCAGGAAGCGCAGCAGGGCCGTGGTGTCGAACTGGACGACCGCGACACCGTCCGGAGTGTGGAACTCGACGACCGTCTGCACCCGGCCGCAGGGCCAGACGCCGATGTCGCCGCGTCGCGTCGGGGCGCGCATCCCGGTCTCCAGGAGGGCGCGCGGGAAGGACCACTCGATGTTGCCGGGGAAGACGAAGCGCACGGTGGCGGGACTCGCCTCGGGATCGAAGCGCAGGGCGACGGGGACGGGGCGGGAGAGCGGGGCGTCGGTGATGATCCGTCCCTTGGCGTGATCCACGACTGCTCGGTCATCCGCGGTGGGGGACATCGAGTCACTCCTCACACTCGTCCTGTTTACCCACTAATGTCGCATATTTCCCGGCGCGCGCGTGGCGAGCGCTGCCTTTCTGTGATCTGTGCGCTCTTGCAAGTCCTTTGCAGGAACACTCATCATTCGGGACGTGCATGTACCTGACGGATTCATCAACGCCCCTGTATCGGCTGCCGCCGGTGTCGTCGCCGTCGGCGCCGTCGCCGTCAGCCTGCGCGGTGCCCGCCGCGAACTGGACGAGAGGGCTGCGCCCCTCGCCGGGCTCGTCGCCGCGTTCATCTTCGCCGTGCAGATGCTGAACTTCCCGGTCGCCGCCGGGACCAGCGGACATCTGCTCGGCGGTGCGCTCGCCGCGATCCTCGTCGGGCCGTACACCGGCGTGCTCTGCATCGCCGTCGTCCTGCTCATGCAGGGCATCCTCTTCGCGGACGGCGGACTCACCGCGCTCGGCGTGAACATCACCGTCATGGGCGTCGTCACGGTCGTCGTCGCGTACGCGCTCTTCCGCGGCCTCGTCCTCGTCCTGCCGCGCACCCGCCGCTCGGTGACCGTCGCCTCCTTCGTCGCCGCGCTCGTCTCCGTGCCTGCCGCGGCCGCCGCCTTCACCCTCGTCTACGCCTTCGGCGGCACCACCGACGTACCGCTCGGCAAGGTGCTCACCGCGATGGTCGGCGTGCACACGCTCATCGGCATCGGCGAGGCCGCCATCACCATGCTGACCGTCGGTGCGGTCGTCGCCGTGCGTCCCGACCTCGTGTACGGCGCCCGCGGCCTGAGCACCCCGCTCAAACTGCGCGTGAACGGCGAACTGGTCGACGCGGCCCCGGCCGCCGCACCCGCCGACCCCGGCTCCCCGAAGAAGGTGTGGATCGGCGGCGTGGTCGCCGCCCTGGTCCTGGCCGGCTTCGTCTCCTTCTACGCCTCCGCCAGCCCCGACGGCCTGGAGAAGGTCGCCGCCGACAAGGGCATCGACAAGAACGTCGAGGAGCACGCCGCGGCCGACTCCCCGCTCGCCGACTACGGCGTCAAGGGCGTCGAGGCGGCCCGGCTCTCCGGCGGCCTCGCGGGTGTGATCGGCGTCGGCGTGACCCTCGCCGTCGGCACCGGCGCGTTCTGGGCCGTCAAGCGCCGCAGGGACGTCGCGTCCGGCGCCCAGGTCTGACATGGGAGCGGGGCACACGCACAAGCTGTACCGGCGGGGGGACTCGCCGGTCCACGCGCTGCCCCCGCACACCAAGCTGGTCGCCGTCCTCGCCTTCGTCGTGGTCGTGGTCTCCACGCCCCGCGAGGCGATGTGGGCCTTCGCCCTGTACGCCGTCCTGCTCGGTGTCGTGGCGGCGCTGGCCCGGATCCCGGCCGGCTTCCTGCTCCGGCGGCTGCTGATCGAGATCCCGTTCGTGGCCTTCGCGTTCCTGATGCCCTTCGTGGTCCCGGGCGAGCAGACGCAGATCCTTGGGATCTCCGTCTCCGTCCCCGGCCTGTGGGGCGCCTGGAACGTCCTCGCCAAGGGAACCCTCGGCGTCGCCGCCTCCGTACTGCTCGCCTCCACCACCGAACTGCGCGCGCTGCTCCTCGGCCTCCAGCGGCTGAAGCTGCCGCCCCTCCTCGTCCAGATCGCCTCCTTCATGATCCGGTACGGCGATGTGATCACCGACGAGATGCGCCGGATGTCCGTCGCCCGCCGCTCGCGCGGTTTCGAGGCGAAGGGCGTACGCCATTGGGGTGTCCTCGCCAAGTCCGCGGGCGCGCTCTTCATCCGCTCGTACGAGCGCGGTGAGCGCGTCCATCTCGCGATGGTCAGCCGCGGGTACACCGGGTCCATGCCGGTCATCGACGAGGCGACCGCCACCCGGACCGAGTGGACGCGGGCCGCCGCCCTGCCGCTCGCCGCACTTCTGATCTGCCTCCTCGGATGGACGCTGTGAACGTTTCCCCCTCGCTCGAAGTCCGTGGCCTCGCCTACGCGTACCCCGACGGCCACCAGGCACTCTTCGGTGTCGACCTGACCGTCGGGCGCGGCGAGCGGGTCGCCCTGCTCGGGCCCAACGGCGCCGGCAAGACCACGCTCGTCCTCCACCTCAACGGCATCCTCACCGGCGGCGCCGGCACGGTCTCCGTCGCAGGACTGCCCGTCGAGAAGCGGAACCTGGCCGAGATCCGGCGCCAGGTCGGGATCGTCTTCCAGGACCCGGACGACCAGCTGTTCATGCCGACCGTCCGCGAGGACGTCGCCTTCGGCCCCGCCTCGGCCGGGCTGCGCGGCGCGGAGCTCGAGGCCGTCGTCCACCGCGCGCTGGAACGCGTCGGCATGGCCGAGTACGCGGACCGGCCGCCGCACCACCTCTCCTTCGGGCAGCGCCGGCGCGTGGCCGTGGCGACCGTCCTCGCGATGGAGCCGGAGATCCTCGTCCTGGACGAGCCCTCCTCCAACCTCGACCCCGCCTCGCGCCGCGAGCTCGCGGACGTCCTGCGCTCCCTGGACGTCACCGTCCTCATGGTCACCCACGACCTGCCGTACGCCCTGGAACTCTGCCCGCGCTCGGTCATCCTCAGCGAGGGCGTGATCGCCGGGGACGGGCCCACGGCCGACGTCCTCGCCGACGAGGAACTGATGGCCCGCAACCGGCTGGAGCTCCCGTACGGCTTCGTCCCCCGCCCGGCCGTCTGACCGTTCCCGACCCCGGAATCGGGGGTCCCGGTCCGGCGTTGCACCATGGGGGCGCGACGGATCCGGAACGAGCGAGAAGGAGTGTGGGACGTGGACGTCCGGGGCACGGTGGCGGCGGGATTCGAGCCGGTCAGGGACGCGTTCCTGCGCAACTTCGACGACCGGGGCGAGCGCGGCGCGGCGGTCGCCGTCTACCGCGACGGCATGAAGGTCGTCGACCTGTGGGCGGGCACCCGCGACGTGGACGGCGAGGTCCCCTGGGCCATCGACACCGCGCAGGTCGTCCGCTCGGCCACCAAGGGCGTCGCGGCGGCCGTACCCCTGCTGCTGCACCAGCGCGGGCAGCTCGACCTGGACGCCCCCGTCGGCACGTACTGGCCCGAGTTCAAGGCGGCCGGCAAGGACCGGGTGAGCGTCCGGCAGCTGCTCGCGCACCGGGCCGGGCTGCCGGTCCTGGACCGCCCTCTGACGCTCGCCGAGGCGATCGACCCGGTGATCGCCCAGGCGGCGGTCGCCGCGCAGGCCCCGGTCTGGGAACCGGGCACGGCACACGGCTACCACGCCCACACCTTCAGCTGGCTGATCGGCGGCCTGGTCCACCGGGTCACCGGCCGCACCATCGGCCGCTGGGTCGCCGAGGAGATCGCCCGCCCGCTAGGCCTCGACCTCTGGATAGGCCTGCCGCCCGAGGAGGCCCACCGCGCCGGGCGCCTCGGCCCGGTCGAGGAGATCGACCCGCCCGGCGGCGGGGCCCTGAAGCTGCGCCCCAAGCGCTCGGTGACCGAGGCCTACCGCGACCCGGACTCCCTCACCCGCCGCGCCTTCGGCGCCGTCGACCCCAAGCCCGACGAGAACGACCCGCTCTACCGCGCGGCCGAACTGCCCGGCTCGGCCGGCGTCTCCACGGCCCGCGCGCTGGCCCGTTTCTACGCCGCCACCCTCGGCCCGGTCGACGGCGGCCCCCGCCTCTTCGCCCCGGCGACCCTGACCCTCGCCCGCACCGAGGAGTCCGCGGGCCCGGACCGCGTCCTGATGGTCGGCACCCGCTTCGGCCTGGGCCACATGCTGCACGGCCCGGCCTCCCCCCTCCTCGGCCCCACGTCCTTCGGCCACCCCGGCCGAGGCGGCTCCCTGGGCTTCGCGGACCCCGAATCGGGCATCGCCTTCGGGTACGTGACGAACGGAATGCGCAGGACGGTCACGGCGGACCCGCGCGCCCAGGCTCTGGTGCGGTCGGTGCGGTCGGTGCTGTGATCGGCCCATGGACAGGTTCGAGGGGCACGCGGCACTGATCACCGGCGGGGCGCGCGGCATCGGGGCCGCGACCGCGCGCAGGCTGGCGGAGGAGGGCGCGCGCGTCCTGGTCGCCGATCTGGACGAGGAGGTGGCGCGGGAGACGGCCGCCGCGCTACCGGGCGCGCGTGCCGTGCGGTGCGATGTGGGTGATCCGGAATCGGTGGCGGCCGCCGTCGCGTACGCCGCGGAGACGTTCGGCGGGCTCGATGTGCTCGTCAACAACGCCTTCGCCCGGGACCGGCCCGACGTCGGTCCCTTCGAGGACGAGCCCGAGGACGGCTGGCGGCAGCAGTTCGACGTCACCCTGATGGGCGCGGTCCGCTGCGCCCGGGCCGCGCTGCCCCTGCTGGCGGCGGGCGGACGCGGGGCGATCGTCAACATCGGATCGGTCAACGCCGAGGCGTACTTCGGCAACCACTCCTACAGCGCGGCCAAGGCGGGCCTCGCCTCCCTGACCCGGACCCTCGCGGGCTCCGCCGCCCCGCGCGGGGTACGGGTCAACCAGGTCACCCCGGGCACGATCGCCACCCGCGCCTGGCACTCCCGCGAGAAGCAACTGGCCGCGCTCGCCGACCGCGTCTACCCCCTGGGCCGGGTCGGCACCCCGGAGGACGTGGCCGCGGCGGTCGCCTTCCTCGCCTCCGGGGACGCGGCCTGGATCACCGGCACGAACCTCCGCGTGGACGGCGGGCTCCTCGCGGTGAACTCCCACTTCGCCGAGGTGCTGGGGGAGTAGGCAGGGCGGCGACGGTCAACTCGCGTGCAGCATCAGGCCGATGCCCACCACCATCAGACCCGCCGCGGCCACCCGCGGCCCGCCGAACCGCTCCTTGAAGAAGAGCGCTCCGATGGCCGCGCCCACGATGATCGAGGACTCCCGCAGCGCCGCGATCGGGGCCAGGGCCGCCTTCGTCTGGGCCCAGAGGACCAGGGCGTACGCGGCGGTCGACAGTGCCGCCCCGAGCAGCCCCCGGACGGCGTGCGGCCGGAGTTGGGGGAGGAGCGCGGACCGCCGGGTCCACAGGGCGTACGCCGGGATGGCCGCGCCCTGCAGGAGCATCAGCCAGGCGATGTAGCCGAGCGGGGTGCCCGAGGCGCGTACGCCGACGCCGTCGACGACCGTGTAGCCCGCGATGGCCAGGCCCGTCGCCCCGGCCGCGAGCAGCGCCGGCCAGTCGGGGCGGCGGCCGGAGCCGCGAACTCCCCACAGGGCCAGGCCCGTCAGACCGGCGCAGGCGAACGCGACCCCGGTGAGCTGCCAGCCGTCGGGGATCTCGTCGACGAAGGCGGCCGCGAGGAACGTGACGGCCAGCGGGGCCGTACCCCGGGCGATCGGGTACATCTGACCGAAGTCGCCGAGTGTGAACGACCGCATGAGCAGAGCCATGTAGCCCACGTGCAGCACGGCCGACGCGATCAGGTACGGCCATGCCCCGGCCGCGGGCAGCGGTACGAAGAAGGCCGCGACGCCGCCGATCAGCGCTCCGCCGCCGGCGATCAGCGTGAACGAGAGCAACTGGTCGCGGATCGTGTGGGCGAGCGCGTTCCAGCCGGCGTGGGTGACGGCGGCGAGCAGTACCGCCGCCGCTACGAGCGGCGTCACTTGGCCCGCTCGCGGACGTCCACGAGCGCGCCGCCCGCGTGGGCGATCAGCGACTTGGGGTCCAGCGCGAACACCGTGTGCGGGTTGCCGGCAGCCGCCCACACCACCTCGTGGTCGAGCAGCCCCCGGTCGGCCAGGACCCGGGTCCGGGTGCGGTGCCCGAACGGCGGGACGCCCCCGATCGCGTACCCCGTGGTCTCCCGTACGACCCTCGCGTCGGCCCGCGTCACGGCCTCGGCACCCAGCTCCTCGCGCACCCGCTCCACGTCGACCCGTGAGGAGCCGTCCATCAGGACCAGCACCGGGACCCCGTCCGCCGCGAAGATCAGCGACTTGACGATCTCGGAGACCTCGCAGCCGATGGCCTCGGCGGCCTGCGCGGCGGTGCGGGTCTCGTCCGGGAAGCGGCGGATCTCGACATCGAGGCCGAGCTCCCGGAGGGCCTCGGCGAACTGGGGGTGGGCGTGGGATTCAGGAGAGGTCATGGCCCGCACGCTAGCGGTCCGTGTACGGGCCACGCGAATGGATTGGTCCGGGGGCGGTTCGCCCCCGCGAGCCGCCCCGATCTCCTCCTGGGCTCACCCCTGTGATCGGCCTGGGCGCGCCCCGCGCGCCACCCCGACCCTTCGGGACTCACCCCGCGCGCAGCACGCTCGCGACCACCGGGCCCGCCGCGTCGCCGCCGTGCCCGCCCTCCTGCACGACGGCCGCGGCGGCCAGGTCGTCGGAGTAGCCGGTGAACCAGCTGTTGGAGTCGGACTGGCCGTCGACCTCCGACGAGCCGGTCTTCGCGCCCTTGACCCCGCCGACCGACGCCATCGCCTTCGCCCCCGTGCCCTCGCCGGTCGCCGCCGCCCGCATCATCGAGCGCAGCTGACGGGCCACCGGGTCCGGCAGCGAACGCGACGCCTCGGCGAACGTCCGGCCGTCCAGCTCCTTGGACACCAGGAACGGCTGCTTGAACGTCCCGTACTTCGCGGTGGCGGTGATCGAGGCGATGTTGAGCACGTTCATCTGCACCGTGCCCTGCCCGATGTACTGCGCCGCCGCCACGCCCTGCGTCTCCTCGGGGATGGAACCGTCGAAGGAGGAGATGCCCGTCTTCCATTCGAGGCCGATCCCGAAGACGTCCCGGGCCTCCTTGCCGAGCGCGGAGTCGTCGTCGACCTCGTCGATCAACTTGATGAAGGCCGTGTTGCAGGACTTGGCGAAGCTGCGCGAGAAGGGCACGTCGCCGAGGGCGAAGTTTTCGAGATTGTGGAAGGACGTGCCGTAGTACATGACGTCCTTCGGGCACGGCGCGGTCCCGTTCGCCGTGACGAGGCCCTTCTCCAGGAGCATCGCCGCCGTGACGATCTTCAGGGTAGAGCCGGGCGCCTGCGTGCCCTGGAACGCCGTGTTGAAGCCCGCGGACGGGCTGTTGGCGACCGCCCGCACCTCACCGGTCGACGGTTTGACCGCCACGACCGACGCCTGCCCGTACTTCTTCACCGACCGCTCGGCCGCCGCCTGGACGGTCGCGTCGATGGTCGTCTCGAGCCGTCCGGGCTTGCCCGGGACAAGGGTCACGAGGGTGGTGTCGGGGACGCCCTCGGTGTCGGACTGGACGAAGGTCTCGATGCCCGGCTGGCCGCCGACCTTCTCCCCGTACTTCTCGCGCAGCTGGTCCAGGATCGGCCCGAGCGAGGGGTACTTCTCCTTCGTCAGCTCGACGCCCTTGCGGTCGACGGCCTTGACGGCGCCCGTCTTCGCCGCGCCGGTGCGGAGGGTCGTGTTCTTGGTCAGCTTCGGGTGGATGACGCTCGGCTTCCACTCGACCAGCGCCCGCCCGGTGGTCAGCCCCCGCACCACGGTCAGCTCCGAGGAGTACGTCCAGGGCTTCGACTGCCCCTCGTACGTCACCGTGGCGTTCACCGTGAACGGCACCTTCGTGCCGACCGCCGCGCCCGGGGTGATCTCGGCCTTGGAGACCTTCGCCCCTTCGCGGTAGTTCAGCACGGCCGGCCCGGCCTCGACGGGGTTGTTGGTCGCCTGCGCGGCCCGGTCGGACTCACCCGCCGCCCAGGCGGCCAAGAACTCCTTCGCGGCGTTCTCGACCTCGTCCCCGGTGACGGGCCCGGATCTCTTCTCCTCGGCGCCCTTGGTACTCGCCCCCGAGCCGTCGTTGATCCCGCCGGCCAGGGTGTAGCCCCCGTACAGGACTCCACCCGCGACGACCACGAAGACTCCTCCGACGATGGCCACCTTCGTTCCACTGCGCACGACTGCGCTCCCCTCCCCAGGTGATCACGGCAGCCTAGGTGACAGGTGTGACACGGGTGACGGTTGTTACCGGAACGGAACCGTGAGGGTCGGGCGCAGGCCCGCGACCCTTCGACTCCCCCCGCACAGAAGGGAATTACGCTCGACGTCATGCGAATGAAGCTGACCGCGATCAACCTCGACTGCGCCGACACCCTGGCGCTCGCCACCTTCTACACGCGGGCCACCGGAATGTCCCTGCACGAGCGCTCCGACGGCGACTTCGCGGGGATCGTCGACGAACAGGGGCTGGTCATCGGCTTCCAGCGGGTCGACGGCTACCGTCCCCCGACCTGGCCGAGCCAGGACGTGCCGCCCCAGCTCCACCTGGACTTCGATGTCGAGGACCTCGACGAGGCCGCGGCCCGGCTGGTCGAGTGGGGCGCGACCGTTCCCGATCACCAGCCCCGCCCGGACCTGTGGCGAGTCGTCCTCGACCCGGCCGGCCACCCGTTCTGTGTGTCCGCCCCGAAGAAGCGCCGTGCGGAGGCGGACAGTTAGGGCTTCCGCTACCCCGGTGCCGGTCCGGTCGGCCACAGGCATATGCTCCGCGTGCCCGCACGCAAGGCGGCCCCGAGGGGAGCGTTCATGAGTGATTCGGAAGGCGTGAGCGGCGAGCCCGGCCGCGGGACCGGGCCGCGGCGCACGGTGTCGTGCCTGGGGGCCGCTGTCATCGCCCTGGCAGTGCTGGCCGGAGGCATCGTCTGGCTGTTCAAGGACGAACCGCACCCGTTCGGCGACGCCCGGGCATGCGAGGGAAGCGACCTGCGTTTGCCGGACGTGATCCGCGCAGGGGGCGCACCGATACCCGCGGGCGCCTCCGACGTCCACTACTTCACCCGGAACGACAGCGCCGAAGTCACCTTCGTGAGCGACCAGATACCGGACTACCTTCACCGCGCGGGCATCCTCCCGGACGGCGCGCCCCTGTTCGACGAGAAGTACGGCAGCAAGGGGGTTGCCGACGACGAGATCGCTCTCCCGGAGCGTCTGTGCGGCTCTTCCCTGCGGGGTCCCGTCTTCGTCTACCACTCCACGAACGCGACCGGCTCCAGCATCGAGATCATGGTCGAGCGCTCCCCCACGACCAACGACGACTTCCGCCTCCCGGCCCGCGCCGTGGTCACCTACAACCTCTCGTAGCGGACCTGCGCCGGGCACGCCGTTCAGGGATCTCGTACACCCGGGCGACGGAAACAGGCTCGTACACCCGGGCGACGGAAACAGGTACGGCCCCGCCACCCGAGGGGTCTGGGTGCGGGGCCGCAGGGTGGTGCGAGGGTCGTGGTCGGGCGTCAGAGACGAACCAACCGCACCTGACACTCCGTCGCGATCCTGATGGTCAGGCACTCCTTGGCGCTACCCCGGCGGGTCTGCGGGGGTCGGGTTGGTCAGCTGCCTCCACGGCCCCGTAAGTGGATCGAGGCCGCCACTGCAGTCGAGCCGTGTGAGCCCCTGGCTGCCCGACGACGGGGTGCACAGGGTCTCCCACACCTGCCCCGTGGTGGTCTGCACCTTGATCGAGACGAGGGTGGAGAAGCCGGGGACTTGGGTTGCCGGGTCGACTTCATCCACGGAGA
Organism: Streptomyces sp. NPDC056222; assembly: GCF_042264065.1. NCBI lineage: Bacteria > Bacillati > Actinomycetota > Actinomycetes > Kitasatosporales > Streptomycetaceae > Streptomyces > Streptomyces sp. NPDC056222. The sequence goes on from NZ_JBHJTL010000028.1 coordinate 10,646, forward strand.
CGGAACAGGCGGTCGTCGGATAGTCGGGGTGCACCACCGGATCGGTGAGGTTGTACCACGTGTAGGGCGCGAAACCGTTTCTGGAGTTGCGAAGGCCCACGTAGGTCAGGCCGTTGTAGATCGCGCCCGTAACCTGGGCGTACGGGTCGTCCGGGGGGGTGTAGGAGTCGATGTCGTTGCATGAACGGGTGCCGTCTCCGGGTGGGCCCGTGGGACCGGTGGCACCGTCCGCGCCGGGTGGCCCGGTCGGGCCGGTGGCGCCGGTCGCGCCGTCCTCACCGTCCAGTCCGGGTGGCCCGGTCGAGCCCGTGGCACCCGTGGCACCCGTGGCGCCGGTCGCGCCCGTCGCGCCGATGGGCCCCGTGTCTCCGGCCAGGCCTGCTGGGCCGGTGTCGCCCGCCGGCCCGGTCGGACCGACCAGGCCATGGGGCCCGTCGTGGTCCCCATGGTGGTCGCTCCAGCCATGCGGACCCACGCACAGCTCCTTGGGCATCCACCAGGCCCGGCACTCGTCCGCGCTCAGGACCCTCAATGGGGCCCATGCTCGGGGGGCTAGCTCGGCCGCGTTCCGCGCGGGCATGGCCGAAGAGGTGGGTGTGGCAGCGATGGCGGGCGTGGCGAAGCCCAGCATCGCAGTGGCGAGCGTGGCCATGGTTCCGCCGACAAGCCGTCTTCGACCATGGGGCAGCGGGCCAAGGCCCGACCGGGGCCTGCTCTCAGGACTCATGGATCACTCCTTGTGAAACCGTGAAGGTGCCTCAGAGGCGCTGATACCTCCACCGGCATGCATGAGTCGACGAGAGGCCCGGCTATCGCGTGTGCGCCGTTCCTCAGTCAAATGGCAGGCACGAATGCGGGCCGGTCGAGCGAAGGCGCGGCGTGCCGTTCCGTCGTGGTGGCGGAGCACCTCTAACTTCCGCGCCTGCCGCCCCCGCCTCGAGGGGCCTGCGGCTCTCCCGTGGGCCGTTCCTGGGCCGTCCGAGGCCCGCCGATGCCCACTGACAGCCACCGACAACGACCAAAGGGCGCGACCACAGGTCGCGCCCTTGTTCCGTCCCGGCGCGCTACACCCAGGTGTCCAGCCACATCCGATTGCGCCACTGGTCCATCGGAACGACGTGCCGGGCGGATTCCGGGGAGTCATTGCCGCGGCTCAGGCCGGGGCGGAGGTCGCCGCCCATCACGGCGTGGCGGTACAGCTCGCAGGGCAGGAGGCGAAGGCTTGGGCGCGGCTCGGGGACCGGCGTCAGGTCGAGGTCGTGTTGGACAAGGCCGGCGGCTGCTCGAAGAGATGCCGCATCCGGAGAACCTGGACAACCACTGCGTGGTCGATCCGGCGAAGTTCGACTTCTACTCGATGGACTGCTATCGCCTGGTGGGCGAGGACCGGCTCGCCCGGAACCTCGCCGAGGAAGTGCTGCGTGCGGGTACGGACTTCGATGGAACGGAGCGCTCGCCGATGCGCAACGCGGAGGCACGCGTGACCCTGGGCGTGACGGCGGCCCGCGAAGGTGACCTGGAGCAGGCGCTCATCATGGGGGAGCGGGCGCTCCAGGGCGACAGGCAGTCGGTCCCCTCGCTCATCATGACGAGCCGCGAGCTGGCCGCCGAGGTCAAGCGCCGGTACAGCGACGAGCCGTCGGCTCAGGACTACCTCGCGCCACTGCGTGCGCTGGGCCAGGAGAAGCCCGGCTTCCTGCCCAACTAGCAAGAGCTCTCCCTCCTCGGACCCCCGGTTTCGTGCTGAGACCGGGGGTCCGGCGTCTTCCTTGCTAGACGCTAGAGCGCAGGTCAAGGCAGTGATTGGCCGCTAGCGGGGTTGCTAGACCTAGCAACCCCCATCGCTAGACCTAGCGGCGCGTTCGGCTGCCCGTCTCCCCGTGGGAAGGGCTAGAAGGGGCGGCCGTTGGCCGCTCGACCCTTGGCAGCTCGCTTCGCTGGCGCTGCGGTGCGCGCCGTCGAGGCGAGGGCTCTGCGCTCTGCGGCTTGTCTTGTCGCTTGTCGCCTCGGGCGTCCGTGCGCCCGCCCGAGGCGTCGAGAGGGCCTCGGACCTGCGTAGCGACAAGCGACAAGCGACTAGGGGCGACAAGCCATAGCCGTTGCCGCAGAGGACGAAGAGCCCACCGCCCCACCGCGCGATGGGGTGGCCTCTTCTCCCGGGACGTGACCAAGCGCCGGGCGGTGGCCGTACCCACCACTGTGGGTAGCGAAGTTCCGGTTTCCCGGCTTTCGGCGACGCCCCCACGCGTGCGCGCGCGAGGCGGGAAACTTCCTCACGATGCGTCAGGGCGGGGCCTCTCGCGGCCTATCTCGCCCTCGGTGAGCCCGCACCCTTCCTGGGGGGCGCGGCCCTCTACGGGGCGCGTGCCGCCTCGACCGGCCGTGGCAGGGTGCAGGGTGGCTCCAACAGGGTGTCCCAGTGTGACTGAGCGCTTCAGCCGGCGGGCCTCGCCGACTGGACAGCTTGCGAGCCGCCCTTCGGTTCCGCGCCCCGTGCCGGACCCGGTCCTGCGGATTCGCCATGGACGGGCCGCTCGCGGCTGACGTATCTTCCCTCAGCGCGCTCTTCCGTGGGCGATTCCGTTTCCGTGCCTGTGGGGGGCCACCGTCGTGTCCGCATCCAGCGATCTTCGTCCACGTCCCTTGCTGCCCAACCGGGTGCCTCGGTCGCCGCGCGTCCTCCTGGCCGCCGTGACGGCGCTGCTCACGGCCGTCGCCTTCAGCGACCTGCTCGCCGTCTACGCCGGCGTCCGGACGTACGCGCTGATCGACGAGGACCGGGGCTTCGCTCTTGCCTCCCAGGAGGAACTGGACGTCGCCGCGCTGTACCAGAGGGCGGGTCAGCTCCAGAGCGTCGCGTTCCTCGTCTGCGCGGTCGTCTTCATCACCTGGTTCTACTGGATGCGCCGGGACGGCGGGGTGCTGGGGCCGGACCGGTTTCGTAAAGGCCCCGGCTGGGCGATCGGATCCTGGTTCATCCCGCTGGCGAACTTCTGGATGCCGTATCGGATCGCCGTCGACATGTGGGGGGCCAGCACGCGGCTGCCGGCCGACGGCGAGCCGTACAAGGTCTCCTTCTGGCCGGTGAACCTGTGGTGGGGCCTGTTCGTCACCACGACCCTGTTCAGCCGGTACGCCTTGCAGGGCTACCGGGACGCCGAAGTCGCCAGCGAGGTCCGGGACGCCGTGCTCCTGGTGATGGCAGCCGACATCCTGGACATCGCCGCGGCGGCGGCCGCGGCGCACTTCGCCGTCCGGCTGACGGCCATGCAGCGGCTGAAGGCGACCGAGGGGCCGTACGGCTCTGCCTGAGCCGAAACCCTGCAGTGACTGAGCGCTTCAGCTGGAGAGGCCCGCCAGCTGAAGCGCTCAGTCGCACCCAGTCGTCGGCAGGGTGAGGGAGTTGCGTCCGCAGCCTCAACGCTCTCTAAGAGTGTTCTCACCTGCGGTGATGCTCTTAGTGGGGTGGGGAGCTTGCGGACGCTGCGGACGCTGGCGGACGCTATACATTTTGTTTAGCGTCCGCATGGAAAGTGCAGGTCAGTGGGGGTGCGGAGAGGGCGGCGGACGCTGTTTTCTCTCAACTCTCTAGTTTTTGAGTAGGGGAGGCTTTTCAGAGGGGGCCTGTGGTGCGCACCCGCCGTCGCCCTCCTGAAAAGCCTCCCTGGAGCGCCACGCAGCGTGTGGAGTCCGTGCGCGCCTGCCCCGGACGGCATTCCAAACCGATGGACCGTTGAGCGCACCCACGACGAGCGAGAGCGGCCCTCACACAGCAAGAAGAGCACGCCCCGGCCTGGGTGCTCTTCTTGTTGTGTGAGCGCGGTCCCAGCGGCGGGGACGACGTGCTCCCTCTTGGAAGCCTCCCTGGCTCACGCCCGGATGCAGCGGCATGGCCGGTCTTGTGGCTACTGCCTACTGCCCAATCGACTGGTGAGAGCGCCTTTGTGGGCAGTAGGGGGCGCTCTACTGCCCACTTGTCACTAGGCAGTAGGCAGTAGAGCCCCGCATGGCCCCCGGCTACTGGGTAGCGGGGGCGACACCCCACTACCCAGTAGGCCGCCGGGCCCCTGCTCTCGCTGAGGCCGTGGGCGCCCGCCCGAAGGGCGGTCCTTCTTGCACTTCGCTCTGACCCGCACCCGCCGGCCGCTCGATAGCGCACCCGCCCACGGTCGTGCGACTAGGCCGTGGGCGGGGCTTTCCTTGGGCGGGCCGCTATCCGCTATCGACCTGATCAGGGCCCGAATCGGCCGCTATCGCCCCCGCTATCGATAGCGGGGGCGGAGCTGGGCCCCCGGGCCGTCTGTGGGCCGTCTAAGGGCCGCCGATGGTCACCGCTGGCAGCCAACAACCACCAAGAGGGGGCGGCCCCCCGCCCCCCCCCCCGACGGGTTCAGCCCCCCCCACCCCCCCGGGGCCGCCCCCAACCAAAACCCCCCAGGGGCCAACGAAAAAAACGGGC
>NZ_JBHJTL010000028.1:15114-88370 GCF_042264065.1 Streptomyces sp. NPDC056222
CTATCGTTCGGGGGGGGGGTGCGGGGCCCCGGGGCCGTCTGTGGGCCGTCTACGGGCCGCGTAGGGTCACCGCTGGCAGCCAACAACCCCCACGCGGGCGCGGCCGCCGGCCGCGCCCTCTTCGTGTTCCTGCCCCGCTACACCCAGGTGTCCAGCCACATCCGATTCCGCCACTGGTCCATCGGAATCGACGTGCCCGTGTAGATCGGCCAGAAGTAGATGAAATTCCAGACGATGAGAAGAACGAGAACTCCCGCCCCCACCGCCCCGAACGTCCGGCGCCTTTCCGAGGAGCCCGGTGGGCCGATCATCGCGCCGATCATCATCGTCACCGCGAGACACAGGAACGGCACGAACACCACCGCGTAGAAAAGGAAGATGGTGCGTTCCTGATAGAGGAACCACGGCAGCCAGCCCGCCGCGATCCCGCACGCGATCGCGCCCGCCCGCCAGTCCCTGCGGAAGGCCCAGCGCCACAGGATGTACAGGATCGCGAAGCACGCCGCCCACCACAGCAGCGGTGTGCCGAGGGCCAGGACCTCCTGGGCGCACTTCTCCGTCGCGTTCGCGGGGCAGCCCGCCGTGCCCGGTGACGGGGACTCGTAGAAGTACGAGACCGGGCGGCCCAGGACGATCCAGCTCCACGGATTCGACTCGTACGTGTGCGGCGAGTTCAGGCCCACGTGGAACTTGTAGACCTCGGTCTCGTAGTGCCACAGGCTGCGCAGCCAGTCCGGCAGGAAGGCCCACGTCCCGCCGCCGTTCAGCTTGTCCTGCTCCGTCGCCCAGTTGCGGAAGTAGCCCTTGTCCGTGACGATCCAGCCCGTCCACGTGACCAGGTACGTGACGATCGCGACCGGTACCACCGAGACGAACGCCGGGATCAGGTCGCGCCGGAGCACCGCTGCGTACGGCCGGACCGCGCCCGCCGTGCGCCGGCCGCCCACGTCCCACAGCACCGCCATCAGACCGAACGCGGCCATGACGTACAGACCGTTCCACTTGGTCGCCGCCGCGAGCCCCAGCGTCACCCCCGCCGCGAGCCGCCACGGCCGCCAGCCGAGCCGCAGGGTCTCCGCGATGTCCGCGTCCGGCCGCAGAACCCCCTCCTCGTCCACGGGCAGCGCACCCGCCAGCCTCCGCCGCGCCCAGTCACGGTCGACGACGAGGCATCCGAAGGCGGCGAGCACGAAGAACATCAGCACCTGGTCGAGCAGCGCCGTACGGCTCATCACGAAGTGCAGACCGTCCACCGCGAGCAGCAGACCGGCCAGACACCCCAGGAACGTGGAGCGGAACAGCCGCCGCCCGATCCGGCACAGCATCAGCACCGAGAGGGTGCCGAGCAGCGCCACCATGAACCGCCAGCCGAACGGCGTGAAGTCGAAGATCTTCTCACCCAGACCGATGACCCACTTGCCCATCGGCGGATGGACCACATAGCCCGGCTCGGTGGGGATCGCGACCGCGTCGGGGTTGGCGAGGATCGACTTGTCGATGTCCTTCGGCCACGCTCCCTCGTAACCCTGGTTGATCAGCGCCCAGGAATCCTTGGCGTAGTACGTTTCGTCGAATATCACCGCGTTCGGCTTGCCGAGGTTCCAGAACCGCAGCAGCCCCGCCAGCAGCGCCACGAGCAGCGGACCGCCCCAGGCGGCGAGCCGCCAGATCACGTCCGAGGCCCCGGGCGTGACCCCGAGCAGTGACCACAGCCGCTTCGACGGCCGTGTGTACGACGGCACGAGACGCTCACGCAGCCCCGGCCCGGCGGCCCTCGATGCGGGCGGTGCGTAGCCGAAGCGCCGCAGACGCTGCTGCCACGACGGGGGCTCTTCCACGACGTGCTGACCCTGCAGGGCCTCGGGTGCGGTACTGGTCACCGCGCCATCGTAGGGAACGCGCCTGTGCGAGTCGCCTGTCCGGGCTGGGAGGATGACCCATGTGACAGGAACGCTGGTACTTGCAGGTACGCCCATCGGGGACATCGGGGACGCGCCGCCGCGGCTCGCGGCCGAGCTGGAGACCGCCGACATCGTCGCGGCGGAGGACACCCGGCGGCTGCGCGGCCTGACCAGGGCCCTCGGTGTGCACACCACGGGCCGGGTCGTCTCCTACTTCGAGGGCAACGAGTCCGCCCGTACGCCCGAACTGGTCGAGGCGCTCGTCGGCGGCGCGCGGGTGCTGCTCGTCACCGACGCGGGCATGCCGTCCGTCTCCGACCCCGGCTACCGGCTGGTCGCCGCCGCCGTCGAGCAGGACATCAAGGTCACCGCCGTCCCCGGCCCCTCCGCCGTGCTGACCGCGCTCGCCCTGTCCGGGCTGCCCGTGGACCGCTTCTGCTTCGAGGGCTTCCTGCCGAGGAAGGCGGGCGAGCGGCTCGGGCGGCTGCGGGAGGTCGAGAAGGAGCGCAGGACGCTCGTCTACTTCGAGGCCCCGCACCGGCTCGACGACACCCTCGCCGCGATGGCCGAGGTCTTCGGCGCCGAGCGCCGGGCCGCCGTCTGCCGCGAGCTCACCAAGACGTACGAGGAGGTCAAGCGCGGCGCCCTGGGCGAGCTGGCGGAGTGGGCGAAGGACGGCGTACGGGGTGAGATCACCGTCGTCGTCGAGGGCGCCCCGGAGGCCGCGCCCGCCGAGCTCGACGCCGAGGAGCTGGTGCGCAGGGTGCGGGTGCGCGAGGAGGCGGGGGAGCGGCGCAAGGAGGCGATCGCGGCGGTCGCGGCCGAGGCGGGGCTTCCCAAGCGGGAGGTGTTCGATGCCGTCGTCGCGGCAAAGAACGCGGCTGCGACGGGCCCCGGAAAGGGTAAAGAGCTATCGTGAAAAGCAAAGCGAAACCCGCGCGGCGGGCCTTCTGAAGGCCTGAGAGCAAGGGAACGCCAAAGGGTGTTCCATTGTTCGTCCGGCGCTGATGCGCTCCGGCCCGAAAAGGCGTCCACTGGATCCAGTGGAGAGGAGCTGGCATGAGTGAGATCACCGGCACCGGCATACCCGTCGCCCACGAGGCGTACGCCTTCGCCTGCATGAGGTGCGGGTACGGCTGGGAGCAGGCGTACGACATCGAGCACCACGTCGACGCGGCCGGCCATGAATTCATCGTCTACAAGGCCGGCGGCGAACGGGTCCCGTCGCCGCTGTCCAGCCCGACCTGCATGAACTGCGGCGGCCATGTCGTCCGCATCATGCGTGCGGGCCAGGTTTCCTCGGTGCTCGACTCGTGGGAACAGGCCTACCATCCGCGCGCGGCCGGAGCCGCCGAGGCAACCGGGGCGAAGCGGCCGGTCACACCCGCCGGCCCGATCGGCCTGGCGGGGCCGATCGGTCAGGACCTCGAACGGGGCGAGGCACCCGAGGGGGACGCTCCCGGCCCGGTGTACGTGAAGGAGTCCCGCAGGCGCCATCTGTCGGACCTGTTCCACCGCAAGCCCCCGGCGTCGTAGCCCCGGCTCCGTCACCACCGGCAACCACCGGCCCGCGGGCACCGGCTCCGTAGCCACCTGCCCCGCAGGCCACCGCGAGTGAACTCATGGCCCCTCGTACGATCGGGGTCATGAGTTCCAAGGACGCCCCGCCGCCACTGCCCGAGCCCCTCCTGGTGCCGGTGGCCGACTCGCACACCCACCTGGACATGCAGTCCGGCACCGTCGAGGAGGCCCTCACCAAGGCCGCCGCCGTCGGCGTCACCACGGTCGTCCAGGTGGGCTGCGACCTCAAGGGGTCCCAGTGGGCCGCCGAGACCGCAGCGGCCCACGAGAACGTGCACGCCGCCGTCGCCCTCCACCCCAACGAGGCCCCCCGGATCGTGCTCGGCGACGCGGACGGCTGGTCCCGCCAGGGCGCCCGCGAGGCCGGCGGGGACGCCGCCCTCGACGAGGCGCTCGCCGAGATCGACCGGCTCGCCGCCCTGCCGTACGTACGGGCCGTCGGAGAGACCGGTCTGGACTACTTCCGCACCGGCCCCGAGGGCATGGCCGCCCAGGAGCGCTCCTTCCGCGCCCACATCGAGATCGCCAAGCGGCACGGCAAGGCGCTCGTGATCCACGACCGCGAGGCGCACGCCGACGTCCTGCGCGTCCTGGACGAGGAGGGCGCGCCGGAGCGGACCGTCTTCCACTGCTACTCCGGCGACGCCGAGATGGCCGAGATCTGCGCCGCGAAGGGCTACTACATGTCCTTCGCGGGCAACATGACCTTCAAGAACGCGCAGCCGCTGCGCGACGCCCTCGCGGTCGCCCCGCTGGAGCTGGTCCTCGTCGAGACCGACGCCCCGTTCCTCACCCCGGCGCCGTACCGGGGACGGCCGAACGCGCCGTACCTGATCCCGGTCACCGTCCGCGCGATGGCGGCCGTACGGGGAATCGCGGAGGAGGAGCTCTGCGAGGCGATCGCCGTGAACACGGCCACCGCCTTCGATTACTGATGCATAACGGTTACGTGTAGTAGCCGGGTCGTTTTGGAGAGTGATCACCGCCGGGGCTAGGGTCCCGGCCTCGTGAGCACTTCCCAGGGCAGTCACCGAGCCGGACGGCGGGCGGCGGACCTGCCCGTCCACGAGCAGCCCACCCAGGCGGCCCCGCTCGTCCTCCCGGGCCAGGCCCTTGGTCAGGCCCCGGGCCGGCCCATCGGTCAGGCCCCGGGCCAGGCCGCAGGTCAGGCCCCTGGCCGGCCCGCCGGTCAGGCGCCCCAGGGCCAGGCCCCCGGTCAGTCCGCGGGCCGGGGCACGCGCGCCGAGGCCCGGCGGGCCGCCCGCCGCCGCAAGACCCTCCCCGGCGCGGGCCAGGGGCTGCGGCGCATCGTCCCGCAGGCCCTCGTCGTCGCCTTCCTCGCCGGCGGCACCAGCGCCTTCGTCGCCAACGACAAGGCCATCCGGCTCTCCGTCGACGGCGTGCCGCGCACCCTGCACACCTTCGCCGACGACGTCGAGGAGCTCCTCGCCGACGAGGGCCTGGCCGTCGGCTCCCACGACATCGTCGCCCCGGCGCCCGGCGAGGACCTGGCCAGCGGCGACGAGGTCGTGGTGCGCTACGGCCGGCCCGTCGCCCTCACCCTCGACGGAGAGCGCCGTCAGGTGTGGACCACGGCCAGGACCGTCGAAGGCGCCCTGCGCCAGCTCGGCGTCCGCGCCGAGGGCGCGTACCTCTCGGTCTCCCGCTCCGCCCCCATCACCCGCCAGGGCCTCGCCCTCGACGTCCGTACCGAACGGGCCGTCACCCTCCTCGCCGACGGCCGTGCCCGGACCCTGCGCACCAACGCCGCCACCGTCCGCGAGGCCGTCGAGGAGGCCGGGATCACCCTCTCCGGCCAGGACACCACCTCCGTACCGCCGAACTCCTTCCCGCGCGACGGCCAGACGATCACCGTCATGCGGATCACCGGCACCAAGGAGGTCCGGGAGGAGCCCATCCCGTACACCGTCGAGAGGACCCGCGACCCCGAGCTCTTCGCGGGCACGGAGGTCGTCGAACGGCAGGGGGTACGCGGGGTGCGCCGGGTCACGTACGCCCTGCGGACCGTCAACGGCGTCAGGCAGAAGCCGAAGAAGATCGCCGAGGAGATCGTGCGGGAGCCGGTCACCCGCAAGGTGAAGGTCGGCACCCGGCCGCTGCCCTCGTCGGTGGACGGGGCGGACGGGCTGGACTGGGGCGCGCTCGCGGCCTGCGAGTCCGGCGGCCGGCCGAACGCGGTCGACCCGTCGGGCACGTACGGCGGGCTCTACCAGTTCGACCCCGGCACCTGGCGTTCGCTCGGCGGCAGCGGAACCGCCCAGAACGCGTCCGCCTCGGAGCAGACGTACCGGGCGAAGAAGCTCTACGTGCAGCGCGGCGCGAGCCCGTGGCCGCACTGCGGCCGAAGGCTGCATCAGTGAGCCGTAGGCTGTACCGGTGAGCACCACCACCGGCCCCGAAGGCCCCGACGCCCTCCTCGGCCCCGCCGACATCCGTGAACTGGCCGCAGCCCTCGGCGTGCGTCCCACGAAGCAGAAGGGCCAGAACTTCGTCATCGACGCCAACACGGTCCGGCGGATCGTCCGCACGGCCGAGGTGCGCCCCGACGACGTGGTCGTGGAGGTGGGCCCCGGGCTCGGCTCGCTGACCCTGGCACTCCTGGAGGCCGCGGACCGGGTGACGGCCGTCGAGATCGACGACGTCCTGGCAGGGGCGCTGCCGGCGACGATCGCCGCCCGCCTGCCGGGGAAGAAGGACCACTTCGCGCTGGTCCACTCCGACGCGATGCACGTCCAGGAGCTGCCGGGCCCGCCGCCCACGGCGCTCGTCGCGAACCTCCCGTACAACGTGGCCGTGCCCGTCCTGCTGCACATGCTGGACCGGTTCCCGACCATCGACCGGACCCTGGTCATGGTCCAGGCGGAGGTCGCCGACCGGCTCGCGGCGAAGCCCGGGAACAAGGTGTACGGCGTGCCGTCGGTGAAGGCGAACTGGTACGCCGAGGTGAAGCGGGCCGGATCGATCGGCCGCAACGTCTTCTGGCCCGCGCCGAACGTCGACTCGGGCCTCGTCTCGCTCGTCCGCCGTACGGAGCCGGTGGCGACCACCGCCTCCAAGGCGGAGGTCTTCGCGGTCGTCGACGCCGCGTTCGCGCAGCGCCGCAAGACCCTGCGGGCCGCGCTCGCCGGCTGGGCGGGCTCGCCCGCGGCGGCGGAGGAGGCACTGGTGAAGGCCGGGATCTCGCCGCAGGCGCGGGGCGAGGCGCTGACGGTGGAGGAATTCGCGCGGATCGCGGAGGCGAAGGCGTGAGCGGTACGGGTCATGGGGCCCACGACGGCCTCGGCGGCGCGGTGACGGCGACCGGCGGCGCCACGGAGCCCGCGAGCGGGGCGGGTTCGAATGCCGCCCCGGGCGTCACCGTACGGGTGCCGGCGAAGGTCAACGTCCAGCTGGCGGTCGGCGCGGCGCGCCCCGACGGCTTCCACGACCTGGCCAACGTCTTCCTCGCCGTCTCGCTGTACGACGAGGTCACGGCGGCACCCGCCGCCGAGCTGACCGTCACCTGCGAGGGACCGGACGCGGACAAGGTCCCGCTGGACCGGACGAACCTCGCCGCACGCGCGGCGGAGCTGCTCGCCGCCCGGCACGGCATCTCCCCGGACGTGCATCTGCACATCGCCAAGGACATCCCGGTCGCCGGCGGCATGGCGGGCGGCAGCGCGGACGGCGCGGGCGCGCTGCTCGCCTGCGACGCGCTGTGGGGCCTGAACTCCTCGCGCGCGGAGCTGCTGGAGATCTGCGCCGAGCTCGGCAGCGACGTTCCGTTCAGCCTGGTCGGCGGGGCGGCGCTCGGTGTCGGACGCGGCGAGATCCTGACGGAGCTCCCCGTGGGCGGCACGTTCCACTGGGTGTTCGCCGTCGCGGACGGCGGGCTCTCGACGCCGGTGGTGTTCGGCGAGTTCGACCGGCTCGCCGAGGGCGTCGACGTGCCCGAACCCGCGGCCTCCCCGGCGCTCCTGGAGGCCCTGCGCACCGGTGACGTGACCGCCCTGGCCGGTGCGCTGGCCAACGACCTCCAGCCGGCCGCCGTGTCCCTGCGGCCGGCTCTGAACGCCACCCTGGAGGCCGGCACGGCGGCGGGAGCCCTGGCGGCCCTCGTCTCGGGCTCGGGCCCGACGACGGCGTTCCTGGTGAAGGACGCGGAGGCCGCGGACACCGTGGCGGCCGCCCTGATCGCCTCCGGCACCTGCCGCGCGGCCCACGTGGCCGTGTCGCCGGCGCCGGGCGCGACGGTCCTGCCCCAGCGCTAGGCCCCAGCCCTGGGCCCTAGCCCTTGCCCTTGCCCTTGTTGAGCGTGGCCAGGAGCAGGTTCGGGTCCTTCACCGGCTCGAAGAAGGACGCGCTGGTGACGTAGACGGTCTTGTCGCGCACGGCCACGGAGGTCGGGTTGGAGAGCCCGGCCTGCTCCGTGAGCACGATCTCGTGCGTGCCGTCGGGACGCACGAGAGCGATGTCGTTGTCCATGAACAGCGCGGCGAGGACGGTGTCCCCCTTCCCGGTGAAGCCGAAGTCGTCGATCCCCATGAGCGCGGTCGCCCGGGTCTCGATCGGGCCGGCGCTCTTGTCGGCGCGTACGGGGATGCGCAGCAGGGTCTGGCGGTCGGTGTTGGACACCCACACGGCGCCGTTGTGGAACTTGAGGCCGTTGGCGCCGACGCCGAAGCCGGCGGGCGGGGCGAGGGGCTGGAGCGCGGTCCCGGTGGCCCAGGCCGTGGGCGTACCGCCCTCCTGCGGGACGCTCCACACGGTGCCGCGGACCGAGTCGGCGATGTAGAGGGTGCCGCACTCCTCGTCGAGGGCGAGGGCGTTCGGGAACCCGTCGGGCGGCAGCTCGGCGATCTGCACGGGCGGGGCGCCGTCGGGGCCGATGCGCCAGACGCCCGTCTCGCTCGTCCCGGTCGCGAACGTGACGTAGAGGGTGCCGTCGTGGGCGCGGGTGATGCCCAGGACCGCGGCCACTCCGATGACGGGGGTGTTCGGGTTCGCGACGGCGGGAAGGGTCGCGAGGATCCGGGTGTCGCCCTTCTTGTCGACGCGGGCGACCTGCCGGGCGAACGCGAACGTCACGTTGGCGGAGCCGTCGGGTGAGAGGGCGATGTTCTCCGGGGTCTGGCCGGCAGCGAAGTCGAAGTGGGCGACGATGCGCGGATCGGTGACGACCGGCTCTCCGGCGGAGGTGGGCGCGGAGGCGAGCAGGGCGAGGGCGAGGGCGGCCGTGGCGGTGACCGCCAGGCGTGGGAGTCGGGGCATGGACCTCTCCTTGGGCGGGCTGGAGCGCCGGGTGTGCCCGGCACCAGAAGAACATGACGATGCGTCAGCTCGGGGGGGCGGCAGCCAGGGCCGGGAGGTCGCCCGCCCGGCCGACGACATGGGGCCGGTTGGCAGGCCCTGACCTCAGGTCAGATGCGCTGCCGGACAACGGTCGTCGAAGGGTTCCACGGGGGCAGTCGGGGCTCAGGTCCGTGCCGGGGCTCACCCGCGCGGCGAGCTTCGGACCGTGCGCACTCGCACGTAGGCGTACCCCTACGCTGGATTTCTTGCGGTGGTGGATCCGAGCAGTGCGACGGACGGGGTGTGACGGTGACGGGGGCGAACGGCGCGGAACTGGTCGGCGAGGTTCTGGGCGGGCGGTACCGCGTGACCGCGACGATCGGGCGCGGTGGCATGGGTGTGGTCGCCCGGGCGGTGGACCAGTTGCTGAACCGTGAGGTCGCCGTCAAGGTGCTGCGGGCCTACACCGACGCCTCCGCGGCCGAACTGGCCGATCTGCGGGAACGGATGCAGCGGGAGGCGCAGGCCGCCGCCCGTATCCGGCACAGCGGCGTGGTCACCGTGCACGACGTGGTCGAGGAGCGGGGGCTGCCGGTCATCGTCATGGAGCTCGTCGACGGGTCCTCCCTCGACGACGTGCTGACGCAGCGCGGCCCGCTGGACCCGCGCGACGTGGCCGCCATCGGCGCCAAGCTGATGGACGCGCTCGACGCGGCTCACCGGGCCGGGGTCCTGCACAGGGACGTCAAGCCCGGCAACGTGCTCCTCGAACGCGCCGAGCGCAGCGAGACGGGGGTCCCCCCGGCCGGAGGCGGAGGCTGGGGCAGGGTCGTGCTCACCGACTTCGGCATCGCCACCATGGAGACCTCCGGCGACGACGCCATGGCCAAGTTGACCCAGAGCGGTCAACTCGTCGGGTCCCTCGACTATCTGCCGCCGGAGCGCGCACAGGGACAGGACCCCGGCCCCGCCTCGGACATCTGGTCGCTCGGCATGACGCTGTACGCGGCGGTGGAAGGCACGTCGCCCTTCCGGCGCACGTCGGCCTGGTCCACGTTGTCGGCGATCGTCACCGAGCCGCTGCCGGAGCCGGTGCGAGCGGGACCGCTCGCACCGGTGCTCCGGGCGCTGATGGCCAAGGAGCCGCACCGGCGGCCCGACGCCGGGCAGGCGCGCGCGATGCTGGAGGCAATCGCCGCGGGCGGGGGCATGGACCCCGCGCCGGGGTACGCGCAGGCTCCGCCCGCGCCCGGTCCCGTGACCCCGCCTCCCGGTCAGGTCACCCACGCCCTCGGTCACGCAGCCCCGGCTCCTGGTCACGTCACCCACGCCCTTGGTCACGTGACCCAGGCTTCCGGTTCCGTATTCCCGGCTCCCGGTCCCATGACCCCGGCTTCCGGTTCCGTATCCCCGGCTCCCGGTTCCGTAACCCCGGCTCCCGGTCACGTCACCCACGCCCTTGGCCACGTGACCCCGGCTGCCGGTTCCGTAACCCCGGCTCCGGCGGCCGCGTTCGTACCGGCGCCGGCCCCCGGGCCCGTCACCCCGCCCGGTGCCTTCGGTTCCGCCGCCGCGCCGTTCCAGCAGCCCGGCGCACCCGGCGCCGCGCAGCCGGGCTTCCCGCCCGGCACGCCCGGTCCGCCCACCGGGCCTGCGGGGCGCTCCGAGACCCGTACCGCGACCGTCCGTGCGGGCCGCCGTCGTGCCCGTACCGTCGTCGCGGCGGCGGTCGCCACCGTCGTCGTCGGTGGCGGCGTCGCCTACGGGCTGATGAACACGGAGAGCGAGCCGGCCGGCGGCCCGCAGGCGGCACGACCCACGGCGAGTGCCCCGGCCGACGGGGACACGTCCGGTGGCGCCGGCTCGGGCGACGCCCCGACCTCCCCAGGGGACCTGACGTCCATGAGCCCCGGCGAGACGCCCGCCGGCACCCCCTCGGACGGGGGTGGGACGTCAGGTCCCACCCCGACGACGCCCGGCGACGGCGACAAGCCGACCGTGTCTCCGACCGCCTCCGTGAAGCCGAAGCCCACGCCCAGCACCACGGCGAAGGAGCCCGCTCCGGTCTCGACCGCGTGCACCGGATGGACCCACGCGAACCGCAGCGACGGCTACGGATACCTGTCCCAGAACTCCCACCTCTACACCGGGCCGTACGCGGAGTGCGGCTGGGTGACCGCGGTCAAGGACGGCGCGAAGGTCTACTACCACTGCTACGTCACCAACGCCCACGGCAACAAGTGGATCTACGCCCGTATCCAGGGCACGGAGTCCGAGGGCTGGGTGTTCGCCGACAAGACCACCGGGGGGAGCGGCGCCCTGGCCCGCTGCTAGGGGGTGTCCTGGCCCTGCCCGGCGCGGGGCCGGGCCTCGAAGGAAAACGCCGCACGTCGTCCCACCGGCCCGGCGTCTACCCTTGGACGTCGATCCATCCCCCTGTACAGGAGTCAAAGTGGCCGTCAACCTGGTCAATGTCGAGGCTGTCAGCAAGGTGTACGGCACACGTGCCCTGCTCGACGGTGTCTCGCTCGGCGTCTCCGAGGGCGATCGGATCGGCGTCGTGGGCCGCAACGGCGACGGCAAGACCACCCTCATCCGGATGCTCGCCAAGCTGGAGGAGGCCGACACCGGGCGGGTCACGCACAGTGGCGGGCTGCGGCTCGGGGTGCTCACGCAGCACGACTCGCTCGACCCGAAGGCCACCGTCCGGCACGAGGTCATCGGTGTCATGGCCGACCACGAGTGGGCCGGCAGCGCCAAGATCCGTGACGTGCTCACCGGGCTCTTCGGCGGGCTCGACCTGCCCGGGTTCGAGCAGGGCCTCGACACCGTCATCGGCCCGCTCTCCGGTGGCGAGCGCCGCCGGATCGCGCTCGCCAAGCTCCTCATCGACGACCAGGACCTGATCGTCCTCGACGAGCCCACCAACCACCTCGACGTCGAGGGCATCGCCTGGCTCGCCAAGCACCTCCAGGAGCGCCGCTCCGCGCTCGTCTGCGTCACCCACGACCGCTGGTTCCTCGACCAGGTCTGCACCCGCATGTGGGACGTGCAGCGCGGAGACGTGCACGAGTACGAGGGCGGCTACTCCGACTACGTCTTCGCCCGCGCCGAGCGCGAGCGCATCGCCGCCACCGAGGAGGTCAAGCGGCAGAACCTGATGCGCAAGGAGCTCGCCTGGCTGCGGCGCGGCGCCCCCGCCCGTACCTCCAAGCCCCGCTACCGCATCGAGGCCGCCAACGAGCTGATCGCCGACGTGCCGCCGCCGCGCGACACGTCCGAGCTGATGAAGTTCGCCAACGCCCGGCTCGGCAAGACGGTCTTCGACCTGGAGAACGTCACCGTCACCGCCGGCCCCAAGACGCTGCTGAAGCACCTCACCTGGCAGCTCGGCCCCGGCGACCGCATCGGCCTGGTCGGCGTCAACGGCGCCGGCAAGACCTCCCTGCTGCGGGCGCTCGCCGACGCGGCCGTGACCCAGGGCGACATCCAGCCCGCCGACGGGAAGATCGTCGTCGGCAAGACCGTACGGCTCGCCTACCTCTCCCAGGACGTGACCGAACTGCCCGCGACGCTGCGCGTCCTGGAGGCCGTCCAGCAGATCCGTGACCGGGTCGACCTGGGCAAGGGCCGGGAGATGACCGCCGGTCAGCTCTGCGAGCAGTTCGGCTTCTCCAAGGAGAAGCAGTGGACGCCGGTCGGCGACCTCTCCGGTGGCGAGCGTCGCCGGCTCCAGCTGCTGCGCCTGCTGATGGACGAGCCGAACGTCCTCTTCCTCGACGAGCCCACCAACGACCTGGACATCGAGACCCTGACCCAGCTGGAGGACCTCCTCGACGGCTGGCCCGGCTCGATGGTCGTCATCTCCCACGACCGGTTCTTCATCGAGCGCACCACCGACCGGACCTTCGCGCTGCTCGGCGACGCGACGCTGCGGATGCTGCCGCGCGGTATCGACGAGTACCTGGAACGGCGTCGGAAGATGATCGAGGCGTCGGTGCCGACCCCGGCCGCCGCGCAGACCGCGCAGCAGAAGCCCGGTGTCTCCGCCGCAGATGCCCGCGCGGCGAAGAAGGAGTTGCAGAAGGTCGAGCGGCAGCTCGACAAGGTCTCCCAGAAGGAGGCCAAGCTGCACACGCAAATCGCCGATAACGCCACAGACTTCGAGAAGGTCGCAAAGCTGGACGCGGAGCTGCGGGAACTGGCCGGGGAGCGCGAGGAGTTGGAGATGCGCTGGCTGGAACTGGCAGAGGACGCGTAGAGAAGCCGTGCAGGACGCGTAACGAGGGCATCACGGGCCGGTCCTCCCTTGGGAACAAGGGACGGACCGGTCACTTTTGCGCCAACCCGGGAGTGGTAGAAAGAAAACCCGCTCACATCAAGGGGGAACGCTGATGACCCAGCCGCCCAGCAACCAGCCGCCGGGCTTCGGCGCATCGAAGGATCCGCAGGACCAGGGCTCGGGACAGGGCGTCCCGCCGATGCCCCCGGTCCCGCCGCAGGCACCGCAGGCACCGCAGGCACCTCAGACGCCTCCGCCCGCCGCGCCCGGCCCCTACACCCAGCCGCCGCAGCCCGGTTACGGCTATCCGCAGCAGGCGCCCCAGCCCGGCTACGGCTACCCCCAGCAGCAGCCGCAGCCCGGCCCGTACGGCCAGCAGCCGCAGCCGGGTCCCTACGGTCAGCAGCCCGGCCCGTACAACCAGCAGCCCGGTCCGTACGGTCAGCCCGGTCCCTACGGCGGCTACCCCGGCCAGCCCCAGTACCCCGCCGCGCCCACCCCCTCCGGTGGCGGCAACTTCTTCAAGGGCAAGCCGGGTGTCATCGTCGCCGCGGCCGTGGCCGGACTCCTCGTCATCGGCGGCGGCACCTGGTTCGCCCTCAGCGGTGACGGCGAGAAGGAGCCGATCGCCAAGCCGACCGCGACCAGCGGCACCCCGAAGCCGTCCGAGTCCGTGGACCAGGGCGACGGCAGCGGCGACGGCCGCAACGCCGAGGACGACCTCAACGCAGGCCGCAAGGCCGGCGAAGCGAAGATCAACTGGCTGCTGAAGAACAACGTCGACCTGCCCCGCAACGGCGCCGACGTCTTCGGCCCGTGGATCGTCGGTGACATCGTCGTCAAGGGCATGTACAAGAGCCTCGACGGCTACAGCCTCAGCGACGGCTCCGCCAAGTGGCACCTGGACCTGCCCTTCGAGCTGTGCACGACCGCCCCCGAGCCCGCCACCGACGGCAGCCTCGTCATCGGCGTCAACGACAGCGCCGGCGACCGTGCCAAGTGCACCGAGCTGCAGAAGGTCGACCTCAAGACCGGCAAGGTCGGCTGGAAGAAGTCCGTCCCCAAGGGCACCGGCTTCAGCTCGCTGTCCGACACCACCCTCGCCGTCAGCGGCAACACGGTCACCGCGGCCGGCACCGGCAGCTCGCACGGCTACTCCCTCGCCGACGGGCGCGACCTCTTCACCGGGCCGACCAGCGGCTGCAAGCCCTACGCCTTCGCGGGCGGCGCGAAGCTGATCGCCGCGGCCAGCTGCCCCACCAGCGACTACAAGAACAAGCAGGAGCAGATCAGCGAGGTCGACCCGAACACCGGAAAGCCCCGGTGGACCTTCAAGCTCCAGCCCAACTGGGAAGTCGACAAGATCTACTCGGTGAACCCGCTGGTCGTCTCCGCCCAGCAGCGTGACGAGAAGAAGTGGACCGTCTTCGCGGTCACCGCGGACGGCAAGCTCCGCTCGCAGATCGAGGGCGGCAAGGACAAGTACGCGCCCAAGTGCGGCGGCGGGTTCGTCGTCTTCGGCCGCAACCTCCAGGGCTGCACGGGCGTGGCCGCCGACGCCAACACGTTCTACATGGCCACCGAGGCCGCCTACGGCACCGCCAACGCGGTCGTCGCCTTCGATCTGAACACCGGCAAGTCCAAGTGGCGCGCCTCCGCCCCGGCCGAGCGGACCATGACCCCGCTGCGCATGGAGGGTGCGGACGTCCTGCTCTACGTGGACGCCTCGTACGACACCGGCGGCGGTGTCGCCACCCTCGCCCCGACCGGCGGAGCGCCGAAGATGCTGCTCCAGCACCCGGCGTCGACGGCCCAGATCGAGAACACCTTCTACGACGCCGGCTACGCCTACGGCAACGGCACGTTCGTGGTGTCCAGCGGCCGGGTGAGCGCGTCGAACGACAAGCAGGAGAAGGAAGTCAAGACGATGATGGCCTTCAGCAAGTGACGGTCCGACAGCGATGAGCACTCCGCAGCAGCCGGCTCCGCCCGAACCGACGCACGGACCGTACGGACGGCTCAATCCGTACGGGGGCGGGCAGCCCGGCCCGTACGGACCGCCCCCGTCGGCTCCACCGCCGACGCAGCAGCAGCCGCAGGCCGAGCCGCCCGGCGGCCGCAAGCGCCGCACGACCGCCGTGATCGCGGCGGTCGTGGCGGCGCTGCTCGCCGTCGGCGGCGTGACCTGGTACGCCCTCTCCGGCACCGGGGAGCGCAAGGACGACAAGGCGTCCCCGAGCGCAAGTCCCACTGGGGGGACGCCTTCCCCGAAGCCCTCGGGTCCCCCCGGGCCGGACGCCGCCGCCGCGGCCGACTACAACAAGGGGCGCGGCCCCGGCGACGCCTCCGTCCTCTGGGTCCGCAAGAACGACATCGACGTGCCCCAGCTCGGCGGCTTCATCTTCGGCCCCTGGGTCGACGGGGACATCGTCGTCACCGCCATGTACCGCACGGTCACCGCTCATTCGGTGAAGGACGGCGCGGTGAAGTGGCGACTGACCCTGGACACCGAGATCTGCAAGGCGCCGCATCTGCCCTCCGAGGACGGGAAGATCGCCCTCGCCCTCAAGAGCAAGCTCCACGCCGAGATGGACGAGTGTCGCCAACTCCAGATGGTCGACCTGCGCGCAGGCAAGCTCGGCTGGAAGACGAAGGTCGTGAAGGAGGGTGACTTCGACTTCATGAGCCAGTACTCGATCGCGATGAGCGGCGGTACGGTCACCTTCGGCCGGCACGGATACTCGACCGGCTACCGCCTCAGCGACGGCAAGCAGCTGTTCGGCCGGTGGGACAAGAGCGAGTGCCAGCCGTACGCGTACGCAGGCGGCCACAAGCTCGTCGCCGCGGTCTCCTGCCCGACCTCCGACGCGGACAAACCGCAGGAGGAGATCCACGAGGTGGATCCGGTGACGGGCAAGTCCCGCTGGAAGTACCGGCTCCCGGTCGGCTACCGGGTGGACCACGTCCTCTCCATGCGGCCGCTCATCGTCTCGGCCACCAACCGCGCCGAGGGCGGCCACGGCATGGTCGTCCTCAACGAGGACGGAACGAAACGCACCTCGCTCCAGGGCGACGGCCAGTACGCCGAAGGGTGCACGGACGAGTCCACCCACGACGGCAACCTGCAGCGCTGTCGGGTCGTCGCGGACGACTCCACCGTCTACATCGCCACCGTCGCACCGTCCAAGGACAAGCCCAACGAGATCGTCGCGTTCGACCTCGACAGCGGCAAGGTGGTCCGGCACATTCCCGGGATCCAGGGACGCACGGCCTGGCCGCTGCGGATGGAGGGCGGTTCGCTCGTCGTCCGCATGGCGGCGCTGCTCGACGAGCCCAGTTCGCTGGCCACCGTCGCGCCGGGCGCGACCAAGGCCGTCGAGTTCCTCCGCGTTCCACGCGCCGCGTCGCGCGCCGCGTGGCGCTACTACGACTCCCCGGCGCTGTACGTCGACGGCCGGTTCATCCTTGTGCAGAGTCTCATCGCGGGCACGACCGACGACGAGGAGCGGGAGAGGGAGACGCTGATGGCCTTCGGCAAGTGACACCGGTTCCCCACCCTTCTTCCGACACCTCAGAGGTACTCACGCCATGACCCAGCCACCGCCGCCCCCGCCGAACCAGCCGCCCGGCCCGCCGCCGAACCAGCCGCCCGGCCCGCCCCAGGGGGGCTTCGGCGCGCCCCAGGACCCCCCGCCCGGCGGGTTCGGCGCACCCACGCCGCCGCCGGAGCAGCCCGGTTACGGGTATCCCCAGCAGCCGCCCACGCAGCCGCAGCAGCAGTACGGATACCCGCAGCCGCCGACACAACCGCAGTACGGGTACCCGCAGCCGCCGACGCAGCCGATGGGGGCACCTCCCGGGCCGCAGGGGTACGGCTACCCCACCCAGCCGCAGTACCCGCAGGCGCCCGTGCCGGCCGGCGGCGGCAAGAAGCTGTCCGCGCAGATGCAGATCGTGATCGCCGCGGTGGTCGCCGTCGCCCTGATCGTCGGCGGCGGCATCTGGTACGCCAACTCCGGTGGCGGTGAGGAGACCCCCAACGCCAAGGGCGGCTCCGGCTCGACCCAGGGCCAGGACGGGGGCAAGGGCAACGGGCTCGGCGGCAACGGCAAGGAGAAGGTGCCCGCCAACACCCAGTCCAAGCTGTCCTTCCAGCTGCCGAAGCCGAAGGTCACGGACCTCACGGACGTGACCGGCTCCTGGATCACGGACAAGGCGTTCGTGAAGACGGGCGTCAACTCGATCGTCGCCTACGACCTCGACAAGGGCACTCCGCTGTGGACGCTGCCCCTGGCGGGCCAGGTCTGCGGCTCCTCGCGCCATGTCACGGCCGACCACAAGGTCCCGATCCTCTTCGAGGCGACCAAGCGTGTCGCGCCGAAGTTCTACCAGCCGTGCACCGAGGTCGGTGTGGTCGACCTGACCACCGGCAAGCTGGTGTGGTCGACGTCGGTCACCGGCGGTTCGGCCGGCGACCAGAAGGCGCGGTTCAGTGAGGTCACGCTGAGCGGCACGACCGTCGCGGCCGGCGGCTCGGACGGCGGCGCCGCCTTCGACCTGGCCAACGGCAACCCGCGGTGGAAGCCGTCGGTCGACAGCAACAGCTGCTACGACATGGGATACGGCGGCGGCGAGGGTATCGTCGCCGCGCGCAAGTGCGGGTCGTACGACGCCGGGTACGTCATGATCCAGAACCTCGACCCGACGACGGGCCGGCCGATCTCGCAGTACAAGATGCCCGCGGGCGTGAAGTACGCGTCGGTCGTCTCGACCAAGCCGCTGGTCGTCGCGGCCGACGTCGGTGACACCGCCGGTGACGGCAGCGGCATCTCGGACTTCTTCTCGATCGACGAGAAGACCGGCAAGCTGAAGGCCAAGATCGCGGCGAACGCGGACCGGTTCGCGGCCCGCTGCCGTTCGACCAAGGTCGAGTCGTGCTCCAAGGTGCTCGTCGGCAACAACCGGCTCTACCTGCCGACCGAGGAGCACGAGGGCTCCACCGGGGAGTACGGCGACGAGACCAACGAGATCGTCTCGTTCGACCTGGCCAACGGGAAGACGACCGCCGACAAGGCGGACGCCGGGGACCGGTACACGCTGGTGCCGCTGCGGATGGACGGCGGCAACCTCATCGCGTACAAGGTTCCGCCGTACGACAAGGGCGGACAGGTCGTCTCGATCGACGGCGGCACGATGAAGGCGACGGTCCTCATGGAGAACCCGTCGGACAAGTCGGTGCGCGACGCGGAGGACACCTTCAGCGAGGACTACTCCGAGATCCTCTACGGGAACGGCCGGATGTTCATCTCCGCGGTGATGGTCAGCAAGCCGCGTGAGTCGTCCTCCACGGACCTCAAGGAGTACCTGGCGCTGGGGTTCAGCACGAACTGACTCCGCCGGTGACCGGGACGGCCCGGCGCGTCGACCTGTCGATGCGCCGGGCCGTCCGTGTGTCCGCCCCGGGCGATCCGGCCGGTCCGATCCGGCCATGAGGCGGAGGCTGACGTTCCGCCAGGAGGTGTCCGAGCGAGGCGATTTCGGCCCGTGGGTGGCATTCCGTCGGAGTTCGGGAACGTATGCCCCCAGGAGCGTGTAGTTTGCCGGGTCATCGGAGTGCTGGGGCCGGGGGACGGCACCAGGGGGGATAAGGGGTTGCTCGATGGGCGTGCGGCTCATGGTGGTCGACGACCACCGACTGCTCGCCGAGGCGCTCGCCTCGGCATTGAAATTGCGCGGGCACCGGGTGCTCGCGGCGGCCGCCCCGGTGGCGGGCGCCGCGGAGCTGGTGGTGAGCCGGGCGCCGGAGGTGTGTCTGCTCGGCACGGCCGCCCCGGCCGAGCCGGGGGTCTTCGACCCGATCGTGCGGATCAAGCGCGAGCGGCCGCAGGTGGCCGTGGTCGTGCTCGGCCCGGTGCCCTCGCCGCGCGGGATCGCGGCCGCCTTCGCGGCCGGCGCGTCGGGATACGTACGACACGACGAGCGCATCGAGGGCGTCGAGCGGGCGCTGATCAAGGCGCGGGCGGGGGAGACGGCGGTGGCGCCGCAGCTCCTCCAGGGGGCCTTCGCCGAGCTGCTCAACCCGGCGGTCCAGCCGGACGACGAGGGGCAGCGGCTGCTCGGAATGCTGACGCCGAGGGAGGTCGAGGTCCTGGTCCGGGTGGCGGAGGGGGAGGACACCCGCCTGATCGCCGCGGGCATGGGCATCGCCCCGAGCACGGCACGGACGCATGTCCAGCGGGTCCTGATGAAACTGGGCGTCGGCTCCCGCCTGGAGGCGGCGGCGCTCGCCGCGCGGACGGGGTTGCTGGACCACGCACCCGTCCCGGGCGCGCGGAGGGAGCACCCCTGAGGGCCGCGCGGGCCGCTTCCGTAGGAACCAACGTGCACAAAGCGCCCTGAGCGTTGACTGTCGATGTTTGGTTGTGGTTCCTTGTGCGTGGTTCTGTTTGGTTCCCTTCTGAGGACACCTTGTGAAGAAGACCGTCACCACGCTCGCCGACGGGCGCGAGCTCATCTACTACGACGCGCGGGGCGACGCCGTTCGCGACGGTGTCGACGCGCGGCCCCTCGATCCCGTCTCCTCCCGGTCCGAGATCCGGTACGACGCGCTCCTCGGGGACAACGTCGTCATCGCCTCGCACCGGCAGACGCGGACCTACCATCCGCCCGCCGACGAGTGCCCGCTCTGTCCCTCCGCCGACCGGCGGCAGAGCGAGATCCCGGCCGCGGACTACGAGGTCGCCGTCTTCGAGAACCGCTTCCCCTCCCTCGCCGGGGACGCCGGGCGGTGCGAGGTCGTCTGCTTCACGGCCGACCACGACGCGTCCTTCGCCGACCTCACCCCCGAGCGCGCCGCGCTCGTCCTCGACGCCTGGACCGACCGGACCGCCGAGCTCGCCGAGCGGCCCGGCGTCGAGCAGGTCTACTGCTTCGAGAACCGGGGCGCCGAGATCGGCGTCACCCTCGGCCACCCCCACGGCCAGATCTACGCGTTCCCGTTCACCACCCCCCGTACCGCCCTCCAGCTGCGCAACGCAGCCGAGCACCGGGCGCGCACCGGACGCAACCTCTTCGACGACCTCGTCGCCCGCGAGCGCTCCGACGGCGTCCGCGTCGTCCTGGAGAGCGAGCACTGGATCGCCTTCGTGCCGTACGCCGCGCACTGGCCGTACGAGATCCACCTCCATCCGACACGCCGGGTGCCCGATCTCCGGGCCCTCGACGACGCGGCGCGCACAGACTTCGCACAGATCTATCTGGAACTGTTGAGACGCTTCGACCGGATCTTCGGTCCGGACGAGCCGCCCACGCCGTACATCGCCGCCTGGCACCAGGCGCCGTTCGCCGGCGCGGACCGGGAGGAGTTCGGGCTGCACCTGGAGCTTTTCACCGTCCGGCGGGCGCCCGGCAGACTGAAGTTCCTCGCGGGCACCGAGTCCGGCATGGGCGCGTTCATGAACGACGTGCCGCCGGAGACGGCGGCCGAGCGACTCCGAGAGGTGGCGACCACATGAAGGCTGCGACATCCAAATACCTGGTGACCGGCGGCGCGGGATACGTGGGGAGCACGGTCGCCCGCCATCTGCTGGAGGCGGGCCACGAGGTCACCGTCCTCGACGACCTCTCCACCGGCTTCGCCGAAGGCGTCCCGGCCGGCGCGGAGTTCGTCGAGGGCCGCGTCCAGGACGCCGCGAGGTGGCTCGACGGCTCCTACGACGGCGTCCTGCACTTCGCCGCCTTCTCCCAGGTCGGCGAGTCCGTCGCCAAGCCGGAGAAGTACTGGGAGAACAACGTCGGCGGGACGATGGCCCTGCTGGCCGCCATGCGCGCGGCGGGCGTGCGCAAGCTGGTCTTCTCCTCCACGGCCGCCACCTACGGCGAGCCGGAGTCCGTCCCGATCACCGAGTCCGCGGCGACCGCTCCGACGAGCCCCTACGGCGCCTCCAAGCTGGCCGTGGACCACATGATCGGCGGAGAGTGCGCCGCCCACGGCCTCGCCGCGGTCTCGCTGCGCTACTTCAACGTGGCCGGCGCGTACGGCGACTGCGGCGAGCGCCACGACCCCGAGTCGCACCTGATCCCGCTCGTCCTGGAGGTCGCCCTCGGCCGCCGGGAGGCGATCAGCGTCTACGGCGACGACTACCCGACCCCCGACGGCACCTGCGTGCGCGACTACATTCATGTCGCGGACCTCGCCGAGGCCCATCTGCTGGCACTCGGCGCCATGACGCCCGGCGAGCATCTGATCTGCAACCTCGGCAACGGCAACGGCTTCTCCGTGCGCGAGGTCGTCGAGACGGTGCGCAAGGTGACCGGGCACGCGGTTCCCGAGGTGACGGCCGCGCGCCGGCCCGGCGACCCGGCGGTGCTCGTCGCCTCGGCGGAGGCCGCGCGCGAGCGGCTCGGCTGGATTCCGTCCCGCCCGGACCTGGCGGACATCGTGCGCGACGCGTGGGCGTTCGCGAGAGAGCGGGAGCGGGGACGCGGATGAGCGTGGCGGGCGAGTTCGAAGCGCTGTACGGGGCGGCGCCGGAGGGCGTCTGGGCCGCCCCCGGGCGCGTCAACCTGATCGGTGAGTACACCGACTTCAACGAGGGCTTCGTGATGCCGCTGGCCCTGCCGCACGCGGCCGTGGCCGCCGTGTCCCGGCGTGACGACGGGGTGCTGCGGGTGCACTCCGCGGATGTCGAGGGCGGGGTCGTCCAGCTCGATGCCGACGCCCTCGAACCCCTCTCCGGCGCGGGCTGGGCCGCGTACCCCGCCGGAGTCGTCTGGGCGCTGCGCGAGGCGGGCCACCCGGTCACCGGGGCGGACATACATCTCGCCTCGACCGTCCCGACCGGCGCGGGGCTCTCCTCCTCCGCCGCCCTCGAGGTCGTCACCGCGCTCGCCCTGAACGATCTGTTCGGGCTCGGTCTGAGCCGTCCCGAACTCGCCGTTCTCGCCCAGCGCGCGGAGAACGCCTTCGTCGGCGTCCCCTGCGGGGTGATGGACCAGATGGCGTCCGCGTGCGCGGACGAGGGCCATGCGCTCTTCCTGGACACCCGCGACCTCTCGTACCGCCAGGTGCCCTTCGACCTCGCCGCGCTCGGGCTGCGGCTGCTCGTCGTGGACACCCGGGTGAAGCACGCGCTCGGGGACGGCGCGTACGCGGAGCGACGCGCCGGGTGCGAGGCCGGTGCGCGGGCGCTCGGTGTGCGCGCGCTGCGCGAAGTCCCGTACGTGCAACTGCCCGATGCTCTCGCGCGTTTGAGCGACGAATCGGTTCGCCGCTATGTCCGGCACGTCGTCTCGGACAACCACCGGGTCGAGCGCACCATCGCCCTCCTCGACGCCGGGGACGCGCGGGCGGTCGGCCCGGTCCTCACGGAGGGCCATGCCTCGCTCCGGGACGATCTGCGGGTCTCCTGTCCCGAGTTGGACCTGACGGTCGAGGCGGCGAACGCGGCCGGGGCGCTCGGGGCGCGGATGACGGGCGGCGGCTTCGGCGGCTCGGCGGTCGTCCTTGTGGAGGAGCGGGCGGCGGACCAGGTGGCCGCGGCGGTGGAGAAGGCTTTCGCCGAGGCCGGGTACACCGCCCCGAGGATCTTCCCCGCGGTGCCGTCGGAGGGTGCGCGACGGCTCTGAATGCCCGGAAAGAGCCCCTCAATTGTCGACTTCTGTCGCGATCGGACACATGCGTCGCAGCTGTACCGAGGTGTTCGGCCACTTCTGCGAATCGGCTTCCGCGGCGGCGCCCCGCCCGTACTCTGATGCACAGCGCCGGTGGGGGCCGGTGCTGATCAGGGGGCGAGACCAGTCGGGTACGGCGTTCGGGACGGGGTAACAGTCACTGCACGGCGGCGGCCGTGCGGTCGACGGACCCCCGTCCCCGGCGCCGTACCCGCGCCGGTCCGTTCCTCGACACTTGGGGGTGTCCGTGGGTCGCATCCGGGTCCTGGTGGTGGACGACCACCGCATCTTCGCCGAGTCTCTGGCGGCCGCGCTCGCGGCGGAGCCGGACGTCGACGTGTCCGCCGCGGGCAGCGGCCCCGCCGCCCTGCGCTGTCTGGACCGCGCGGTCGCCGAAGGGCGCCGGTACGACGTGATGCTGATCGACGCCGACCTCGGCGCGGTCGCCGGGCCGGCGGCTTCGGTCGCGGTGGCCCGGGTCGTACCGGACAACGGTGAGGGCGTCGTCGACGGCATCTCGCTGGTCGCCGGGGTCCGTTCGGCCCAGCCGGCCGTCCGTACGGTCGTGCTCGCGGAGAAGGACGATGCCCACCGGGCCGCCCTCGCGCTGCAGGCCGGGGCCTCGGGATGGGTCGCCAAGGACTGCTCGCTGCAGCGGCTGCTCGCCGTGATCCGCGGTGTCCTGCGCGACGAGACGCATCTGCCGCCCGCCCTTCTCACCGGTGTTCTACGGGAGCTGACGGCGGCCCGGAAGCACCGGACCGAGAGCGAACAGCTGGTGGAGTCGCTGACCCCGCGCGAGGTGGAGGTGCTGCGCTGCATGGTGGCGGGCCTGGGGCGCAAGGCCGTGGCCGAGCGGCTCTTCCTCTCCCCGCACACCGTCCGTACGCACATGCAGAACGTGCTCGGAAAGCTGGGCGTGCACTCCACGCTGGCCGCGGTCGCCCTGGCGCGCCGGGCCGGTGTCGGCCCCGCCGAGCTGGGCGGGCATCCGCTAGCCGGGGATGTTGTCGAACGGGGCGGTCAGCTGGCGTAGCAGCCCCGCCAGTTCGCCCCGCTGGGTGCGGGAGAGCTGGGCCAGGATGGCCCGCTCCTGGGCGAGCAGCCCGGCGAGCGCCTGGTCGGCCCGGTCGCGGCCCTCGGGGGTCAGGCGGACCAGGACCCCACGCCGGTCGCTGGGGTCGGGCAGCCGCTCGACCAGGCCCTTCTTGGTGAGCCTGTCGATGCGGTTGGTCATGGTGCCCGAGGTGACCAGCGTCTGGGTGAGGAGCTGGCCGGGGGAGAGCTGGTACGGGGCGCCGGCGCGGCGCAGCGACGTGAGGACGTCGAACTCCCAGGGCTCCAGCTGATGCTCGGAGAATGCGAGCCGACGGGCGCGGTCGAGGTGGCGGGCGAGCCGTGAGACGCGGCTCAACACCTCGAGCGGTTCCACGTCGAGGTCCGGGCGCTCACGGCGCCATGCAGCGACCAGCCGGTCGACCTCGTCCTCCATGTCGATCAGTGTAGAGGGTCTGTTGACATAAAGTCTCTTGACGTCAAGATATATTCCGCTGGACTATGGGGAAGGACCGGGCCGGAACCCTGTTCCGCTTCGGCAACTCGTTCCAGCAAGGGGGCTCGAACATGCATTCCGCACCATCCTCGGCGTCCGCAGCACCAACATGGGACCCGCAGCAGTACCTCCGGCACTCCGGCCACCGCGCCCGACCCTTCCTCGACCTGCTCGCCCGAATACCACACCTCCCCACAGGTGACCGCCCCGCTCGGATCGCCGACCTCGGCTGCGGCCCCGGCAATGTGACCGTCCTGCTCGCCGACCGCTGGCCGGACGCCCACATCACCGGCTTCGACCTCTCACCGGACATGCTGGAACAGGCGGAGAAGGACTGGGCCGGCACCACGTCCGGCGGCGGCTGGCTGGACTTCCGGCGCGCCGACGCCGCCCACTGGACTCCCGAAGAGCCCTACGACCTGATCGTCTCCAACGCCGCCCTCCAATGGGTCCCCAACCACCCCGAGTCCTTCGCTCCCTGGATCGACGGCCTCAAGCCGGGCGGAACGCTCGCCTTCCAGGTCCCCGGCAACTTCACCTCGCCGAGCCACGCCCTGCTCGGCGAACTCTGCGACGCCCCGCAATGGCGCGACCGCCTCCATGGCGAGGGGCGGCGATTCGTCCATGTCCTCGACGCGGCCGACTATCTGAACCGCCTTGCCGACCTCGGCTGCGAGACCGACACCTGGGAGACCACCTACTCACAACTCCTGCTCGGCGAGGACCCCGTCCTCGACTGGGTCAAGGGCACCGCACTGCGCCCCGTACTGACCGCACTGGACGGCGACCAGGAGGCGACCGACGCCTTCCTCGCCCAATACCGCGACCTGCTGCGCGAGGCATACCCCCCGGGGCCGCACGGCACGGTCTTCCCCTTCCGCCGCATCTTCGCCGTAGCGACGAAGCCACGATGATGGAGCCGCGGTCGACACGGCCCGGTTCACGCGGGGGCCCCCCCCACCTAAACCGGGGGCGGCGCGCCCGTGAACCGCCCGACCGTCACGTCAGCTCTTGCGATGCCCTATCAACCGCGGCTTCTGCTCGAGACCGT
Source organism: Streptomyces sp. NPDC056222 (assembly GCF_042264065.1). NCBI lineage: Bacteria > Bacillati > Actinomycetota > Actinomycetes > Kitasatosporales > Streptomycetaceae > Streptomyces > Streptomyces sp. NPDC056222. The sequence continues at coordinate 40,446 of NZ_JBHJTL010000028.1, forward strand.
CCAGGCCGTGCCACGCCAGATTCACCAGGTGCGCCGCGACCTCCGCCTTCTTCGGCTTACGGACGTCCAGCCACCACTGGCCCGTCAGCGCCACACTGCCCACCAGCGCCTGCGCGTACAGCGGGGCCAGCTTCGGGTCGAAGCCACGGGCCTTGAACTCCAGACCCAGGATGTCCTCGACCTGCGTGGCGATGTCGCTGATCAGCGAGGCGAACGTGCCGGTCGACTGCGCCACCGGCGAATCGCGGACCAGGATCCGGAAACCGTCGGTGTACCGCTCGATGTAGTCGAGGAGAGCGAAGGCCGCCTGCTCCAGGAGCTCGCGCGGGTGCCCGGCCGTCAGCGCACCGTTCACCATCTCGAGCAGCTGGCGCATCTCCCGGTCGACCACGACCGCGTACAGCCCCTCCTTGCCGCCGAAGTGCTCGTACACCACCGGCTTGGACACCCCGGCCTTCGCCGCGATCTCCTCCACCGACGTGCCCTCGAACCCCTTCGCGGCGAAGAGCGTCCGACCGATGTCCAGCAGTTGCTCCCGGCGCTCCGCGCCCGTCATCCTCACCCGGCGGCCACGCCGGGGCTTGTTCTCGCTGCTGCTGGTACTGCCGTCGATCGCCACGTTCTCCATCATGCCGCGTCGACGGGCTCGCCCCGGCGTCGGGCTTCGATCCGGGAGGCGTTCGGCCAGCGCACGTCGTACGCCCAGCCCAGGCGCTCGAACCAGCGGATCAGCCGCGCGCTGGAGTCGACCTGGCCCCGCAGCACCCCGTGCCGCGCCGAGGTCGGGTCCGCGTGGTGCAGGTTGTGCCACGACTCGCCGCAGGACAGCACCGCCAGCCACCACACGTTGCCCGAACGGTCCCGGGACTTGAAGGGGCGCTTGCCGACCGCGTGACAGATCGAGTTGATCGACCACGTCACGTGGTGCAGCAGCGCGACCCGGACCAGCGAACCCCAGAAGAACGCGGTGAACGCGCCCCACCAGGACATCGTCACCAGACCGCCGACCAGCGGCGGGATCGCCAGGGACAGCGCCGTCCAGTAGATGAAGTCACGGGAGATCCGCCGGATCGCCGGGTCCTTGATCAGATCGGGCGCGTACTTCGCCTGCGGCGTGCGCTCCTCGTCGAACATCCAGCCGATGTGCGCCCACCACAGCCCCTTCATCAGGGCCGGCACCGTCTCCCCGAAGCGCCACGGCGAGTGCGGGTCGCCCTCCGCGTCGGAGAACTTGTGGTGCTTGCGATGGTCGGCCACCCAGCGCACCAGCGGGCCCTCCACCGCCAGCGAGCCCATGATCGCGAGCGCGATCCGCAGCGGCCGCTTGGCCTTGAAGGAGCCATGGGTGAAGTAACGGTGGAAGCCGATCGTGATGCCGTGACAGCCGACGTAGTACATCGTCACCAGCAGGGCCAGATCGAGCCAGGACACGCCGCCCCAGCTCCAGGCCAGCGGCACGGCCGCGACCAGGGCGATGAAGGGCACCGTGATGAACAGCAGCAGCGTGATCTGCTCGATCGATCGCTTCTTGTCCCCGCCGAGCGTGGCGGGGGGCAGGGCCTGTTCGGTTTCGAGCATCTCGGGGCTTGTGGTCATGGGTGTCCCCTGGGGATGAAGGGATGAGGATGAAAGTGAGCGGAACGGGACAAAAAGAGCGCGTGGCTACGCCTCCGTAACCTACGGCGACGTAAGTATGGCAGCGCGGTGGCGCGCGGCAAGAGGGCGCAAGAGGGGCTAGGGCGTGTCCGGCGGATCAGGGCCGGGTCCGCGACGCCTGGCACGGCGCCTCGCCGCGTTGCCGAAACGCCCGAATAGCTCCGCTATTAGAGCGTTCCGGCGCCTTGCGATACACCGCACCAGACGCCGCGGCCTGACCGGCCCTGATCCGCCGGACACGCCCTAGGGCGGAGTCCAGGGAATGGACACCTATCCTGTGTGCGTCGGACAGCGCGGTCCGCAAGCCTCCAGTACCCCTCCAGACGTGCTCAAACACTGCAAGGAGCCGCACCTGTGAGCAGTGCCGACCAGACCCCCACCGCCAGCGCCGAGCTGCGATCCGACATCCGCCGACTGGGCGATCTGCTGGGCGAGACCCTCGTCCGCCAGGAAGGACACGACCTTCTCGACCTCGTCGAGAAGGTCCGCAGCCTCACCCGCGAGAACGGCGAGGCAGCCGCCGAGCTGCTCGGCGAGACCGACCTGGAGACCGCAGCCAAGCTGGTGCGCGCCTTCTCCACGTACTTCCACCTGGCGAACGTCACCGAGCAGGTCCACCGCGGCCGCGAGATGCGCGAGAAGCGCGCCGCCGAGGGCGGACTGCTCGCCCGCACCGCCGACATGCTCAAGGACGGCGACCCCCAGCACGTCCGCGAGACGGTACGGAACCTCAACGTACGGCCCGTCTTCACCGCGCACCCCACCGAGGCCGCCCGCCGCTCGGTCCTCAACAAGCTGCGCCGGATCGCCGCCCTCCTGGAGACCCCGGTCATCGAGGCCGACCGGCGCCGCCACGACCTGCGGCTCGCCGAGAACATCGACCTCATCTGGCAGACCGACGAGCTCCGGGTCGTCCGCCCCGAGCCCGCCGACGAGGCCCGCAACGCCATCTACTACCTCGACGAGCTGCACGCCGGCGCCGTCGGCGACGTCCTGGAGGACCTCGCCGCCGAGCTCGAGCGCGTCGGCATCGAGCTGCCGGCCGGGACCCGCCCGCTGACCTTCGGCACCTGGATCGGCGGAGACCGCGACGGCAACCCCAACGTCACCCCCGCCGTCACCCGGGACGTGCTGATCCTCCAGCACGAGCACGGCATCACCGACGCGCTCGAGATGATCGACGAGCTGCGCGGCTTCCTCTCCAACTCCATCCGGTACGCGGGCGCGACGGAGGAACTGCTCACCTCCCTCCAGGCCGACCTGGAGCGGCTGCCCGAGATCAGCCCCCGCTACAAGCGCCTCAACGCGGAGGAGCCGTACCGGCTCAAGGCCACCTGCATCCGCCAGAAGCTCCTCAACACCCGCGAGCGTCTCGCCCAGGGCACCCCGCACCAGGACGGCCGCGACTACCTCGGCACCGCCGAGCTGGTCCACGACCTCGCCCTGATCCAGACCTCGCTGCGCGAGCACCGCGGCGCCCTGTTCGCCGACGGCCGGATGGACCGCACCATCCGCACCCTGTCCGCCTTCGGCCTCCAGCTCGCCACCATGGACGTCCGCGAGCACGCCGACGCCCACCACCACGCACTCGGCCAGCTCTTCGACCGGCTCGGCGAGGAGTCCTGGCGGTATGCCGACATGCCCCGCGACTACCGGCAGAAGCTGCTCGCCAAGGAGCTGCGCTCCCGCCGCCCGCTCGCGCCCACCCCGGCCCCGCTGGACGCCGCCGGCGAGAAGACCCTCGGTGTCTTCCACACCGTCAAGGAAGCCTTCGAGCGCTTCGGCCCCGAGGTCATCGAGTCGTACATCATCTCGATGTGCCAGGGTGCCGACGACGTCTTCGCCGCCGCCGTCCTCGCCCGCGAGGCCGGACTGATCGACCTGCACGCCGGCTGGGCCAAGATCGGCATCGTGCCGCTCCTGGAGACCACCGACGAGCTGAAGGCCGCCGACGTCATCCTCGACGGGATGCTCGCCGACCCCTCCTACCGCCGCCTCGTCTCGCTCCGCGGCGACGTGCAGGAGGTCATGCTCGGCTACTCCGACTCCTCCAAGTTCGGCGGCATCACCACCTCGCAGTGGGAGATCCACCGGGCCCAGCGGAGGCTGCGCGACGTCGCCCACCGCTACGGCGTACGGCTCCGGCTCTTCCACGGCCGCGGCGGCACCGTCGGCCGAGGCGGCGGCCCCTCGCACGACGCGATCCTCGCCCAGCCCTGGGGCACCCTGGAGGGCGAGATCAAGGTGACCGAGCAGGGCGAGGTCATCTCCGACAAGTACCTCATCCCGTCCCTGGCCCGCGAGAACCTCGAACTGACCGTCGCCGCCACGCTGCAGGCCTCCGCCCTGCACACCGCGCCGCGCCAGTCCGACGAGGCACTGGCCCGCTGGGACGCGGCCATGGACACCGTCTCGGACGCCGCCCACACCGCGTACCGCACGCTCGTCGAGGACCCCGGCCTGCCGGCTTACTTCCTCGCCTCCACCCCCGTCGACCAGCTCGCCGACCTGCACCTGGGCTCACGGCCCTCGCGCCGCCCCGGCTCCGGCGTCTCCCTCGACGGACTCCGCGCCATCCCGTGGGTGTTCGGCTGGACCCAGTCCCGCCAGATCGTCCCCGGCTGGTTCGGCGTCGGCTCCGGCCTCAAGGCCCTCCGCGAAGCGGGCCTCGACCCGGTCCTCGGCGAGATGTACGAGCGCTGGCACTTCTTCCGGAACTTCCTCGCCAACGTCGAGATGACGCTCGCGAAGACCGACCTGCGGATCGCCCGGCACTACGTCGACACCCTCGTCCCCGACGAGCTCAAGCACGTCTTCGCCACCATCGAGGCGGAGCACGCGCTCACCGTCGCCGAGGTCCTGAAGGTGACGGGCGGCCGGAAGCTGCTCGACTCCAACCCGGTGCTCCAGCAGACCTTCGCCATCCGCGACGCCTACCTGGACCCGATCTCCTACCTCCAGGTCGCCCTGCTGGCCCGTCAGCGCGCCGCGGCCGAGCGCGGCGAGGACCCGGACCCGCTGCTCGCCCGAGCCCTCCTGCTCACGGTGAACGGTGTCGCGGCCGGCCTGCGCAACACCGGCTGACCTGCCCCGCGTACGACAGTGCCCCCGCCGGAAACCCTTCAGGCGGGGGCACTTCGCTGTATCGGCGAATCAGTGCTGCTGGACCTTGCGGCGACGCGTCACCAGGAACGCACCGGCACCCGCGAGGGCGACGGCGAAGGCGGCCATGATGCCGACGGGCGCGCTGGAGCCGGTCTCGGCCAGGTTGCCATCGGTGCCGCCGGTGGTGTCGCCCGGCTTGCCCGGGGCGGTGGCGGAGGGCGACTCGGAGGATCCGGGCGTCTCGGTGCCGGGGGTCTCCGGGGTCTCCGTACCGGGGGTCTCGGTGCCCGGGGTCTCCGTGCCGGGGGTTTCGGTGCCGGGGGTTTCCGTTCCGGGGGTCTCGGCCGGCGGGCAGTCGGTCTTGAAGACCTTGTGCTTCGCGCGGCCGTTCTCGCCCTCGAAGTTCCAGAACAGCTTGTACTGGCCGTTCGGGAGGGTCATGTCCGTGGTGCGCTCGTGGCCGTCGGCGTCGAGCGTGATCAGGCCGGTCTTGACCGTGGTGCCCTTGTCCTGCTCGTTGTTGGCCCACGCCTCGATGTGCCAGTTCACCTTCTGGCCCGCGTCGAAGCCGAAGGCGTCGATGTAGAAGGAGCAGACCTTGGGCTCGTTCTTACGGAGCTCCTCGCCGGTCTTCGAGTCGTGGATCTTCACTGTGCCGTTGTCGCCCTTGGGCTTGCCCGAGGCCGAGGCCGCCGGGGCCAGCAGCAGAGAGCCCGCCAGGGCCGCGACCAGCGCGCCCGCGGGAATGAGGGATCGTCGCATGTGCAGTCGTCCATCTGGGATGAGGGATGCCGTGGGGGGCGGCGAAGGCAGCCTAGCCTCCTCTTTAAGCCATCCTTAACCCATGGCTTGATAACAATCCCGCCAGCCCCTCCCGTTATGGGTCACAACGCGAAGAACGTTCCAACCAGCAGCAGTCCACCCGCACCCGCCAGCGACCACGCCGTCCGCGTCAGCCGCAGCCCGCCCCCGACGAGCGGCGCCGCGAGCAGCAGCGCCCCGCCCAACGGCAGCCAGGCGTGCAGCCCGCCGCCCCACCCCGTCCGTACGGCCTCCGCCGTGTCCGGCTTCACCACCACCGGCACCGTCTGACCCTTGTCCGCCGCCACCGAGCGGTCGATCGTCAGCGTGCTGTGCGGCGAAGGCGGACCGTCCGGGACATAACGGCCGCTGCACGTCTCCTCGTTGCAGCCGGTCACCGTCAACGTGCCGTGCTCACGGCCCTTGGAAAGCAGGATGTGCTGCGCCGAACCCCAGGACGACCACGCTCCCGCGACGAGGAGCAGCAGGGCGACCAGGGCCATGGCGGCGTTACGGGCGTGCGTCATGACCCGCGATCGTACAGTCGTACTGTTCCGGCGCGTCGATCAGGAGCTGCACACGGGGCGCCGCCCCGATCAGGAGTTGTACGCGGACTGCGCGCGCTCCAGACCCTCCGCCACCAGGCACTCGACGGAGTCCGCCGCCCGGTCCACGAAGAAGTCCAGCTCCTTGCGCTCCGTCGACGAGAAGTCCTTCAGAACGAAATCCGCGACCTGCATACGACCCGGCGGACGACCGATCCCGAACCGCACCCGGTGATACTCGGCGCTCATCGCCTTCGTCATCGACTTCAGACCGTTGTGGCCGTTGTCGCCACCACCGATCTTCAGCCGCAGCACCCCGTAGTCGATGTCCAGCTCGTCATGGATCGCCACCACGTGCGCCGTCGGCACCTTGTAGAAGTCCCGCAGCGCCGTCACCGGACCGCCCGAGAGATTCATGTACGACATCGGCTTCGCGAGGATCACCCGACGGTTGGCAGGCCCGGGAGGTCCCATCCGGCCCTCGACCACCTGCGCCTGCGCCTTCTGCGCCCGCTTGAACTTCCCGCCGATACGGTCAGCGAGCAGATCCACGACCATGAAGCCCACATTGTGGCGGTTCGCGGCGTACTCGGGACCCGGGTTGCCGAGGCCGACGATCAGCCAGGGGGCGTTCGCGTCGTCCGTCATCGTGGGACGTCTCCTCGTCTGCGTACTACTGGGCGGGGAACAGGGGAACGGGGTGGCGGGCCGCAGCCCACCACCCCGTCCGCGTCAGACAGAGCCTACGGCTCAGGCCTCGGCGCCCTCGGCCTCGGCGGCCTCGCCCTCGGCGGCCTCGGCAGCCGGCTCCTCGGCCTGCGCGGCCAGGATCTGCAGGACGACAGCGTCGGCGTCGGTGGACAGGGTCACACCGTTCGGGAGCGTGATGTCCTTGGCGAGGATGGAGGCACCGGCCTCCAGGCCCTCCACGGAGACCGTGACGGCCTCGGGGATGTGGGTGGCCTCGGCCTCGACGGAGAGCGTGTTCAGCACGTGCTCCAGCAGGTTGCCACCGGCGGCGAGCTCACCCTCGGCCTGAACCGGGATCTCGACCGTGACCTTCTCGCCACGCTTGACCAGGATCAGGTCGACGTGGACCAGGTAACCCTTGATCGCGTCACGCTGGACGGCCTTCGGGATCGCCAGCTCGTTCTTGCCGTCGATGTCCAGGGACAGCAGAACGTTCGGGGTACGCAGGGCGAGCAGCAGCTCGTGGCCCGGAAGCGTCACGTGGACCGGCTCGGTGCCGTGACCGTAGACGACGCCGGGAACCTTGTTCTCACGACGGATCGAACGGGCCGCACCCTTGCCGAACTCGGAACGAACCTCGGCGGAGATCTTCACCTCGGACATATGCACTCCTCGTAAGCAGAAACAGAACAGTGTGGCTACCCGGCCACGACTGGCCTGCTACGAAGAGCGCGTCGATAACGGACCGCCGCACCTCACCGGTACGGCCTCCCTCGCCGAGCAACTACGGCAGTCTACTCGCCGCGCGCCGCCCCACCCAATTGGATCACCCGGACCCCCTGCCAGACCCGTTCCGGACCCCTGCCAGACCCGTTCCGGACCCCTCCCGGATCCCCTGCCGGACCCCTCCCGGATCACCGGACCCCGATCGCCGGGACAGCGACAGCCGACTGCCTATCCTTGCCGCCCATGGACCTGCTGCTGCACCTGCGGTACTTCCGGACCGTCGCCGAGGAGCAACACTTCGGACGCGCCGCCGAACGCCTGCGCATGGCCCAGCCCTCCCTCTCCCAGCGCATCCAACGCCTCGAACACGAACTCGGCGTCCGCCTCCTCGACCGCACCAGCCGCGGCACCACCCTCACCCCCGCCGGCCGCCTCGTCCTTGCCGAAGCCGAACACCTCCTCACCGCCGCCGACCGGCTCACCACCGCCGTCGCCCGCGTCCGCAGCGGCCAGGCCGGCACCCTCCGCGCCGCCGTCCCACCCCGCCTCGGCGCCGCAGCCGTCGGAGCCCTCCTCATCACCTACCGCGACCGCTCCCCGGGCGGCGACCTCGACCTCCGCGAACTCACCAGCACCCAGCAGACCGCCGAACTCACCGCCGGCACCCTCGACGTCGGCGTCGTCCGTCACCCCTGCCCCGCCCCCGGCCTCGCCTTCGGCCCCCTCCTCCACCAGCCCCTCGGCGTCCTCCTCCCCGACACCGACCCCCTCGCCACCCACACCGACATCCCCGCAGCCGCCCTCACCGGCCGCGACCTCGTCCTCTTCCCCCGCGCCGAAGCCCCCGCACTCCACGACGAAACCCTCACCGCCTGCGCCCGACACGGCTGCACCCCCGCCACCGTCCACGAAGCCGCAGCACCCGACTTCACCCGCGGACTCGTCCTCTCCGGAGGCGCCGTCGCCCTCCAGCCCCGCTCCCCGGCCGAACCCGGCACCATCTGGCGCCCCCTACGCGACAACCCCGTCACCTGGCGCACCTCCACCGCCTGGCCCCAAGGCCGCGACGGACCCGCCGTACGCCTCTTCGCCGGCACCGCCCACGAAACCCTCCGCGACCACGCGGGCATGATCAGCGACACCCCCGCCGGCGCATCCTCGAGAGTGCTCTTCCCCCGCCCCGCATCGGAGTTCCCCCTGTGACCGCCGCAGCCCGTACACGCATCACCTCGGCCTTCACCGACGCGGGCGTCACCGGACAGCTCCACGCCACCGACATCGACACCGGCACCACCATCACCATCGGCGCCGACCTCGAAACCCCCACCGCGAGCGTCCACAAGCTGTGCGTCATCGCCGCCCTCTACCGACAAGCAGCCCACGGTCACATCGACCTGCGCCACCCCGTCGACATCCCCGCCGAAGGCCGCTCACCCGGCGCCACCGGCCTCGCCACCATGCGCGACGCGGCCCGACTCTCCCTGCGCGACCTCGCCGGCCTCGCCGTCGCCGTCAGCGACAACACCGCCGCGGACCTCCTCATCGACGCCATCGGCCTCGACACCGTCAACCGCACCATGGCCGACCTCGGCCTCACCCGCACCATCGCCGTCCACACCATGCGCGAGCTCTACGCCACCCTCCGCGAGGACGCCGACGGCACACCCGCGGCCCTCACCGACCCCACCGTCGTCACCCGCCTCCGCGCCCTCGACCCCACCCGCACCAACCGCTCCACAGCCCGCGAGATCGCCGCCCTCCTCGCCGCCATCTGGCGCGACGAACTCTGCACGGGCGAGTACGCGCAAGAACTCCGCACCATCCTCGGACTCCAGACCTGGAGCCACCGCCTCGCCGCCGGATTCCCCTTCGACGACGTCCGCGTCAGCGGCAAGACCGGCTCCCTGCCGACCCTGCGCCACGAAGCCGGAGTCGTCGAATACCCCGACGGCGGCCGCTACGCCATCGCCGTCTTCACCCGGGCCGCCGCGACCACGGTCACCCTCCCGGCGGCGGACGCGGCCATCGGCAAGGCCGCACGCATCGCGGTGGACGCGCTGAGGACATGACCGAGGGCATGAGGAAGGCCCGCCTCCCGAAAGGGAAGCGGGCCTTCCTCAGAGATTCCTGGGGACCGCTCAGTGCTCCTCGAAGAGGCTCGTCACCGAACCGTCCTCGAACACCTCGCGCACGGCACGCGCGATCGTCGGAGCGATCGACAGAACCGTGATCTTGTCGAGCTCCAGCGAGCTCGGCACCGGCAGCGTGTCCGTGAACACGAACTCGCTCACCTTCGAGTTCTTCAGACGGTCCGCGGCCGGCCCCGACAGGATGCCGTGCGTCGCCGTCACGATGACGTCCTCCGCGCCGTGCGCGAACAGCGCGTCGGCAGCGGCACAGATCGTGCCACCGGTGTCCACCATGTCGTCGACCAGGACACAGACCCGGCCCTTCACGTCACCGACGACCTCGTGGACCGTCACCTGGTTGGCGACGTCCTTGTCACGACGCTTGTGCACGATCGCCAGCGGCGCGTCCAGACGGTCGCACCAGCGGTCGGCCACACGCACACGGCCCGCGTCCGGGGACACGATCGTCAGCTTCGACCGGTCCACCTTGTTGCCCACGTAGTCCGCAAGGACCGGGAGAGCCGACAGATGGTCCACCGGACCGTCGAAGAAGCCCTGGATCTGGTCCGTGTGCAGGTCGACCGTGAGAATGCGGTCCGCACCCGACGTCTTCAGCAGATCCGCGACCAGACGCGCCGAAATCGGCTCACGACCACGGTGCTTCTTGTCCTGACGGGCATAGCCGTACGACGGGATGATCACGGTGATGCTCCGAGCGGAAGCCCGCTTCAGAGCATCGATCATGATCAACTGCTCCATGATCCACTTATTGATCGGAGCCGTGTGGCTCTGGATCAGGAAGCAGTCCGCGCCACGAGCCGACTCCTGGAAACGGACGTAGATCTCACCGTTCGCGAAGTCGAAAGCCTTGGTCGGCACGAGACCGACACCCAGCTGGTGTGCGACCTCCTCGGCCAGCTCGGGGTGGGCGCGGCCGGAGAAGAGCATCAGCTTCTTCTCGCCGGTCGTCTTGATCCCGGTCACAGCACTGTCTCCTCAGACGTGTCTTCTGGCCGCGACTCCCGCGCTCCCGTGCGCGTGTGCGAGCCAGCCGAATTTATGTGCACGTATCACGGTACGCCGAGTTCGACGTACCCGTTTCCGGTCAGCTTTCGCCGGCGGACTCCTCCGTGGCGGCCTGAGCGGCCTGCGCGGCAGCGCTGCCGGGCCGCTTCCGAGCCACCCAACCCTCGATATTCCGCTGCTGGCCCCGGGCCACGGCCAGCGCACCGGACGGCACATCCTTCGTGATCACCGACCCCGCGGCGGTGTAAGCACCGTCCCCGATGGTGACAGGCGCCACAAACATGTTGTCCGAACCCGTCTTGCAGTGCGACCCCACCGTCGTGTGGTGCTTCGCCTCGCCGTCGTAGTTCACGAAGACACTCGCCGCGCCGATGTTCGTGTACTCACCGATCGTCGCGTCACCCACGTACGACAGATGGGGGACCTTCGTGCCCTCACCGATCTTCGCGTTCTTCATCTCCACGTACGTACCCGCCTTGGCCCTCACGCCCAGGTTCGTCCCCGGACGGAGATACGCGTACGGGCCCACGGAGGCGCTCTCGCCGATCACGGCGGAATCGGCGACCGTGTTGTCCACCCGAGCGCCCTTGCCGACCGTCGTGTCCTTCAGACGCGAGTTCGGGCCGACCTCGGCGTCCTCGCCGATGTGCGTCGCACCGAGCAGCTGCGTACCGGGGTGGATGACGGAGTCCGGCTCGAACGTCACCATCACGTCGACGAGAACCGACGACGGGTCGACCACCGTGACACCGGCCGTCATCGCCCGCTCCAGCAGACGTGCGTTCAGCAGGGCACGGGCCTCGGCGAGCTGCACACGGTTGTTGATACCGAGGATCTCGCGGTGATCACCGGCCACCGAAGCGCCGACCCGGTGACCCGCCTCACGCAGGATCGACAGCACATCCGTGAGGTACTCCTCGCCCTGGCTGTTGTCCGTCCGGACCTTGCCCAGAGCGTCGGCGAGCAGCCGGCCGTCGAAGGCGAACACGCCGGAGTTGATCTCCTTGATCGCGCGCTGCTCCTCGGAGGCGTCCTTGTGCTCGACGATCGCGGTGACGGCGCCGGAGGCGTCCCGGACGATGCGCCCGTAGCCGGTGGAGTCCGGCACCTCGGCGGTCAGCACGGTGACGGCGTTGCCGTCGGCGGCGTGGGTGCCGGCGAGCGCCTTCAGGGTCTCCCCGGACAGCAGCGGAGTGTCGCCGCACACGACGACGACGGTCCCCTCGGGGGCCTGACCCAGCTCCTCGAGACCCATGCGGACGGCGTGACCGGTGCCGTTCTGCTCGTACTGCACGGCGGTACGAGTCCCGGCGTAGTGCGTGTCGAGATGCGCGGTGACCTGCTCACGGGCGTGCCCGACGACCACGACGAGGTGCTCGGGCTCCAGCTCCCGCGCGGCGGACACGACGTGTCCGACGAGGGAACGTCCGGCGATTTCGTGCAGGACCTTGGGGGTCTTCGACTTCATGCGGGTGCCCTCACCCGCTGCGAGGACGACGACGGCGGCCGGGCGGTTGGCGCTCACGGGAATGCCCTTCGGCTTCGGGTGGTGGACAACCGCAGGATACCGGGGGGTTTCGAGGCGGAAATGAGTGCGGGTCCCGACCGTGGAGGTCAGGACCCGAACACATGCCTTGTGTGTTGTTGCTCCCCCGCCAGGACTCGAACCCGGACATAAGGCACCAAAAGCCTCAGTGCTGCCAATTACACCACAGGGGATTATATCCGACTAAACCGGACATTCGGTCATGTCGTCGGACCGGCACCCAACACTATGCCGTACCAAGCCCCCTCGATGCGACGGTGGAGCTCTGCGCTCTTGGTCGCGTAGACGACCAGGCATCCGCTGCACGCCTCGGTCGCTGTCGTCCGGAATGCAGACGTCCGGAGTCGAATGTGTGGGCGATTCATTAGTTCGAGGGGCTGGTGTGTGCGCGCCGTTGACGTGCGGCGCTCCCGCGTCCGGCTGTCTCCGGAAAATGACTCGCGCTCGCCCGTACGCTGGAGGGCATGACCACAACGGGGGCGCATCAGGACGCGGCGGCCATGGCCGCCCGGGGCTGGTGGTGGTGGGGGAGACGGCGTAGTGCGGTGCTCGATGTCGGGCTGGCCGTGGTGTCCGCGCTGGAGTGCGGGCTGGAGGGGGTCGGCTTTGCCGACAAGGCGGGGCTGCCCGTGCCCGTGGGGGTGTTGTTCGGGCTGATCGTCGGTTCCGCGCTGCTCGTGCGGCGTCGGTGGCCGATCGCCGTGGTTCTGGTCTCGATCGCCGTCACGCCGGCCGAGATGGGCTATCTGATGGGGATCGTCGGGCTCTATTCGCTCGCCGCCTCCGAGGTGCCCCGGCGGATCACGGCCGCTCTCGCCGGTATGTCGACGCTCGCCGTGTTCGTCGTGACCGTGGTGCGGGTGCGCCAGGACGTCGCGCAGGCGGATGTCGGTCAGCCGGACTTCGATCCCAGTGGCTGGTACGTCCCGACCGTCGCGGTCTTCATGACGTTGGGTCTCAACGCGCCTCCGGTTCTGTTCGGCCTCTACATAGGCGCCCGGCGGCGGCTCATGGAGAGCTTGCGGGAGCGGGCCGACAGTCTGGAGCAGGAGCTGTCGCTGCTTGCCGATCGGGCGGAGCAGCGGGCTCAGTGGGCGCGGCAGGAGGAGCGGACCCGGATCGCGCGGGAGATGCACGACGTGGTGGCCCATCGGGTGTCGCTGATGGTGGTGCATGCGGCGGCGTTGCAGGCGGTGGCGTTGAAGGATCCGCAGAAGGCGGTGAAGAACGCGGCGCTGGTCGGTGACATGGGCCGGCAGGCGTTGACGGAGTTGCGCGAGATGTTGGGTGTTCTGCGGGAGGACGTGGCTCCGGTCGTGGCTTCTCCGGTGCCGCTGGCCGCGGTCGGTCGGGCGGCTGCGGCTGCCGCTGAGGCGGCTTCGGAGGACGGGCCGTGCCTGGATGCTCTGGAGGATCTGGTCGAGCAGTCGCGGTTGGCCGGTGCGGTCGTGGAGCTGATGGTGCTCGGTGAGGTGCGGGCGTATGCGGCGGAGGTCGAGCGGACTGCGTACCGGGTGGTCCAGGAGGCGCTGACCAATGTCCACAAGCATGCGGCCGGTGCCAAGGTCGTGGTTCGGCTCGCGCACCGGGACGCCGAGGTCGCGATGCAGGTCGAGAACGGTCCGTCGGACGCGGCGGCGACCGATGCTCATCTCCCGAGTGGTGGTAATGGTCTGGTCGGCATGCGGGAGCGTGTGAGCCGGCTGGGTGGTGTGTTCGTCTCGGGTCCGACGGACGCGGGTGGCTTCCGGGTGTCGGCGGTGCTGCCGGTGGGGGAGTCGGCGGCCTAGTCGGATCCCTGATGTCGGATCCCGGATGTCGGTCCGGGGCGTCGGATCCGCGCGGGGGGGCATGGATTGCATCTGGATATCGGATCCAATGTCCGATATCCAATGTCCGATCCGCCGACCCCGACCCCGGCCCCGGCCCCGGCCTCAGCCCGTGACCAGCCGCGTCGGCTGCGTTCCCGTGATCAGTGTCGACAGGGCCGCGTCGATGTCCTGGCCCAGGAACCAGTCTCCTGTGTGGTCCAGGCTGAACACCCGGCCCTCCTGGTCGATCGCGAGCACCGCCTGGTGCTCGCCCTCCTCGCCGAGGGGGGCGATCTCGGTGTCGAGGGCGCGTCCGAGGTCCGCGAGGGTGCGGGCCAGGTGGAGGCCGGCGAGCGGGTCGAAGCGTACGGTCGCCGGGGCGATCTGGCGGCCGCTGCCGGGTGCGGTGACGCGCAGGCCGCCGAATTCCGCCCATGCCTCGACGGACGCCGGGAAGACGCTGTGCCGGTGGCCGCCCGGGGAGACATGGGCGCGCAGGGTGTCGGCCCATTGTTCGGCGAGTTTGATGTCCCAGCGGCCGGGTTGCCATCCCGCTTCGCGGAGGGCGGCGTCGACGTTGACCGGGAACCGGGTGGTGCTCAGGTGGTCGGGCATGGAGGTGCGGTCAGCCGTTCTCGACAGTCGAGGTGGGGTCGACGGGGCGTACCCCGAAGTGGGCGAGCATCGCCGTGCAGGAGCGGCAGGGGGCGGCGTAGCTGCCGTGCAGCGGGTCGCCGTCCTCGCGGATGCGGCGCGCGGTCAGTTTGGCGTGTTTGAGCGAGCGGCGGGCTTCGCCGTGGGTGAGGGGTTTGCGCTGGGCGCGCTTGGAGCGGCCGGTCTCGGTGGCGGTGAGGTGGCGGGAGAGCAGGATCGCTTCGGGGCAGCGGCCGGTGAAGCGTTCGCGCTGTCCGCTGGTGAGGGTGTCGAGGAAGTCCTGGACGAGTGCGTGAAGGCGGGGCGGCTGGTCGCCGCGGCCCGCGGTGCAGGTGAGGGTTTCGCCACGTACGGAGAGTGCGGCGCCGACGGTGGGGAGGATGCCGTCGCGGCGGAAGCGCAGTAACGGGGCGCGGGTGGGCTCGGCGCTGCTCCAGTTGAGGCGTGGGTCACCCTGAGTGGGCGTTTGTGCTGCGTGCATGGTGCGTGTCTTCCCCTCCTGCAATCCCCCGAGTTGCGGGAACAGACTGCCAAATGGGACGCCTCATGTGGAAGCGGGGTACACAAACGGGGTGTCGGCGTGTCGGAACTATCGCCGATGCGTCATCCGGTCGTGACACTTGGTCACGGACTGTGGTGGTGGCCGTATCGGGCCGGGTCGTGGGGTTGTGGCAGCGCATAGGCTGTGCGGAATCAGCCAGCAGCCAGCGCAGGGGGCAACCGCCATGACGACAGGTCGGCTCGGGCAGCACGCCGCGCCACCGAACGCGGCTTACGCCGGGCAGGTCGTGCACTTCCCGGACCCGGTCCGTGCTTCCCGGCACCCGAGAGGGGTTCGGGTGGATGAGCAGGGCTATCCGGACTTTTCGCCGTATGCCCGGGCGGCGGCGGAGATCGCCGATCCCCCTGAGGGCTTCGGTGTCGACGAGCTGCGGTTGACGGACTACGTGTCGGCGAACGCGGCGCTGGCCGCGACCGGGCATGAGCTGTGGGGCACGATCCCCGCGGTGGCGACTCCGCACGGCTGGACCTGGCACCACGTGGCGGGCGGTCGACGGATGGAGCTCGTACCGGTCGAGGTGAAGGCGTTGTTGCGTCACCACGGCGGGGTGGCGACGGCTGCTGTCGACCATGACAAGCGGGGTACGCGTCCGTTGCAGGAGACGCGCCCGGCGCACTTCGGGCTGCCGAAGGGTCTGGTGTCGGTGACCGAGCAGCAATTGCTCGGTGTGGAGGAGGACCTGGGTTACCGGCTGCCGGGCGCGTACCGCGCGTTCCTGAAGGCGGCGGGCGGTTGCGCGCCGGTCGGCGCGGCGCTCGACGCGGAGCTCGGTCTGCTGGTGGATCAGCCGTTCTTCACGGTGCGTGAGGAGGCGGGGGTCAATGACCTCGTCTACGTCAACAAGTGCTTGCGCGATCACCTGACGAAGGACTACTTGGGTGTCGCTTTCGTGCAGGGCGGGATTCTCGCGCTGAAGGTGAAGGGCGAGGGGATCGGGTCGGTGTGGTTCTGCGCGTACGACGACGCGCGGGATCAGGACGGCTGGAATGTGAACGAGCGCGTGGAGCGGTTGCTGCTGCCGTGCGGCGAGGATTTCGACGCGTTTCTGCAGCGGCTGGCCGGTAATCCGCCGGAGCTGGAGACGGTGGCGAACCTGATGGTGGACGGCGGCTTCGCGCGCGCCGTGCCCGTGGTCCCGGTGGGGGAGTGAGCTGGCTGTGGTGACGTTCGCGCAGGCGCAGGAGCGCGCCGAGGAATGGATCAACGGTGATGTGCCGGCGTACCAGCAACGCGAGGTGCGGGTACGGGAGTTCGAGCTGGGCTTCGTCGTGTGGGCGGAGGACCGCGAGGAGGGTCCGACCTCGGACGGTGGCCGGCAGCGGCTGGTCATCGCGCGGGACAGCGGCGATGCGACGCTGTGGCCCGGGCTGCCGGTGGGTGAGGTGATCCGGCGGTACGAGGAGGAGTACGGGGCGTCGGAGGGTGCCGACGCGGGTGCTGCGGCGCCTGCTCCCCCGGAGCGGATCGATCTGAATGCGACGTCGTTCCTGCTGAGCCCGCCCGAGTGGCTGCAGGACGCGGCGGACAAGCTCGGCCTGCCGTCCGCTCCGCCGAAGGGTCCGAACGCTTCGCAGGCGGGCGGGAGTTCGTCGGCCGCGGAGACGACGGGCGCGGTGGCGCCGGCTTCGGTGCCTGCGCCTTCGCCTACGCCTGCGCCTACGCCGGCATCGGCTTCGGAGGGTGCTTCGGTGGGCCTTCCGGTCGACTACGAGCCGACGGCCTCGGACGGGGTGCCGGCGAGCAGCCCGTGGGTGGACGCGAACGCGAGCTCGGGCGGTGCGGAGGGTTCGGTGCCGCTGCCGGCCACGGTCTTCGCCCCGCCGCTCTCGGGCGCGGACGACGACGACACGCCGCCTCCGGTGGTGGGCGCGGACGCCCCGACGGCCTTGATGTCGGGCGGCAGTGCGCTCCCGCCGACGGCGATCGCCACCCCGGCCCTGGACCGGAACGCTCCGCCGCCGGCGGGTGCGGGTCCGCTCGGCGGTCCCGGCGCGTCGGCCGGTCCGGCGTCCTCCGGCGGTTCCGGTACGCCTTCGGCCCCCGGCGCCCCGGGGGCTCCGGGCTCGATCGGTGGACCGACGCCGCCCGGTGCTCCCGGCACTCCGGCGGCCGCCGGTGGCCCGGATGCGCCTCCGGCTCCCGGCGCTCCCGGTGTGCCTCCGGCCCCCGGTGCTCCTGGTGTGCCCGGCGGTACGCCCGCTCCTGGTGTGCGTGTTCCGTCGCCCACGGCCGGGGACATCGCGGATGCCGCGACCAGCAAGGCCGCGCTGCCCCCGCGGGGTTCGCGGGGGAGTGGGGGGAATCCGCCTCCGCCGCCGCAGGCGCCGGGGGTTCCCGGTGTGCCCGCGGGGGGATACGTACCGACGCAGCTCGTGGCGCAGCTCGGGCCGGACGGGCCTCAGCCTCCCGGGCCTCCCACGCCTCCGCAGCCCGTGCACCAGGCCGCGACGATGCTGGCGCACCCGAGTCAGGGTGGGCCCGGTGCGCCGCCCCCGCCCGCGCCTCCCGGTGCTCCCGGTGGGTCCGACGGTGCAGGTGTCGCGCACGCCGCGACCATGCTGGCGCACCCGAACCAGGGTGGCCCCGGCGCGCCGCCGCCCCCGCCCGCGCCTCCGGGTGCTCCCGGTGGGTCCGACGGTGCCGGTGTCGCGCACGCCGCGACGATGCTGGCGCACCCCGGGCCCGGCGGTCTCGTCGCCCCGCCCGGACCTCCCGGTGCTCCCGGTGCTCCTGGCGCTCCCGGTGCTCCGGGTGCTCCGGGTGCTCCGGGGACCCCGCCCGGTGGTGTGCACCACGCGGCGACGATGCTGGCGCAGCCCGGTCCCGGTGTTCCGCCGGGACCGCCGGTGCCGCCGCCGTCCGCGCCGGGCACCCCGCCCCCGGCGTACGGGTACCCGCAGCAGCCCGCCGGTCAGCCGACCGTCGGCCCCGGCTACCAGGCCGTGCTGCGTTACCGCGCGCCCGACGGTTCCGAGGCCCAGATCATCCGGCGGTCCGCCCCCGGCACCCCGCACCCCGAGTGGCAGATCCTGCACGAGCTGCGCGCCATGAACGTGCCGCCGCAGCAGGTGCTGGAGCTGCACACGGAGTTGGAGTCCTGTGAGCTGCCGGGCGGCTACTGCGCCCGGATGATCCGGGAGACGTGGCCGCAGGCGCGGATCACCAACATCGCTCCGTACGGCAAGGATCACGCGGGGCGTCAGCAGGGGATGCGGCAGCTCCTCACTCACCAGGGTGAGTTGCATCAGGTCGCGGACGGTCCGGCGCGTCCGGCGCCGATCCGTGCCCCGCTGCCGCAGGTGCAGCCGGCCCCGCCGATCCCTCCCGACGGTGTGGCGCAGGAGCTGGCCGGTGCCTTCGGACCCGGCATCTGCCGCTTCGACCAGCGGGCCGTGTCCCGGCAGGGTGTGCCGGAGGTCGTGGCGCTGACCCTCGTATGGGCGGGTCTGCCGGCCGACTTCGGGCCGTTCTTCTGGGCCCAGCCGGCCCAGCCGGTGGTGCCGACGCTGGCGGAGCTCGCCGCGCAGCGGCAGGTTCAGCCGGCGTCCGACGCGGGCTCGTACCTCGTGATCGGCTCGGACTTCGGGCGGGCGATCTGCGTCCAGTACGGGACCGCGCACATCGTCGCCGTACCGGTCGAGGCCGGTCCTGGCGGGCAGCCGGTGCCGCCGCAGTTCGTGAACAGCGGGCTGCCGGAGTTCACCCGGTCCATGGCGCTGCTCGGCCGGATGTGGCGACTGCGGTTCGGGCTCAATCCCGAGCAGGCGGGCCGCTGGACGGTCGACTTCCAGGCGCAGCTGGCGATGCTGGACCCGGCGGCGCTGGCGTCGCCGGAGAACTGGTGGT
Organism: Streptomyces sp. NPDC056222; assembly: GCF_042264065.1. NCBI lineage: Bacteria > Bacillati > Actinomycetota > Actinomycetes > Kitasatosporales > Streptomycetaceae > Streptomyces > Streptomyces sp. NPDC056222. The sequence goes on from NZ_JBHJTL010000028.1 coordinate 59,543, forward strand.
CGGTGCTCCTGGAACAGATGTGGGACGGACTGCTCTAGTACGGCTCCGGCAGGCATGACGCCGTTCGTGACCGAAGGCGCCCGACGTGTACGACACGTCGGGCGCCTTTTGTCGTGCCCGATGACGCATCCTGGCATGTGAGTCATTGCGGACATTACGGAAGGGGCGTCAGAGATGAGTTTCGCCGTCGGTCGTGGTCGTGGCTACCGCCCGAAGCAGGTCGACCACCGTCTCGCCGAGCTCTCCGACGAACGCGACGCCGCCTGGGAGCGGGCGGCCCGGCTGACCGTCCTCGCGAGGGAGATGGGGGAGGAGGCGGACCGGCTGCGTACGGAGGTCGCCGCGCTGGTTCCGCAGAGGTACGAGTCGCTGGGTGAACGGGCGGGGCAGTTGCTCGAGCTCGCCGAGGCGGAGGAAGAGAGCCTGGTGCGGGCCGCCGAGTCGGAAGCGCAGGCCTTCGTGGCGGAGGCGGAGGAGGCGGCGCGGTCCGTGGAGGAGGCGGCGCGGGCGTACGCGGAGCGGGTACGGGCGGAGGCGGAGGCCGTGGCCACGGCGACGCTCGACGCGGCGGGCGAGGAGGCCGAGAGCACGCTGGCGGCGGCTCTTCGCGCGGCGGAGGGGCAGCGCGCCGAGGCCCGGGAGGCGTTGGAGGAGGCGGCCCGCGGGGCGGCGGCACTGGTGGCGGCCCAGTGGGAGGAGCAGACGGCGGTACGGGAGGAGGCCGAGCGGGCCGCGACGGCTCGGGCGGCCGAACTGGACGCCCGGCACGAGGAACTCCTCACCGCCGCGGAGACCCGCCTCGCGGAGGCCCGACGCGCCCTCGCGGCGACGGAGGAGCAGGCCCGGCACGGCCAGGAGGACGCGGCGGCCCGGGCGGAGGAGCTGCTGGTCGAGGCGCGGTCGCACCGGGAGCGGATCGAGCGGGCGACGGAGCGGGTGCTGGGCGAGCACACGGAGGCCAGTGAGGAGATCCACACCCACGTGGACCACATCCGCACCTCCCTCGCGGCCCTTACGGGCCGCACGGCCCAGCCGAAGGACGAGACGCCGGAGGCCGAGGAGCCCGAGCCGCCCGCCCCGTGATCATGTCGATCGGCGGGGCGGGCTGCCGGGGAGAGCGGGCTGTGGGTCAGCCGCACAGGCAGGGATCGGTGGTCCCGCCCAGGCCGTTGATGTCCTTGTCCCGCAGGGCGCCGGCGTACGCCTGGATCTCGTCGAGGTCGCCGTGCAGGTACTCGCCCCAGCCGTCGGCGGTCCGGGAACGCCCCACCTGGAGCGGGCCGTTGCTGTGCCAGCCGTTGGGGAGGTCCGCGGTCGCCGCCGCGTTGGTGTACCCGTTCATGTAGAGCTTGATCTTGTCGGTCGCGTCGTCGTAGACCACGGCCAGTTCGTAGCGATCGCTGTTGGCGCCGTGGTAGCCCGCGACCTGCGCCACCACCTTCTCGGGCGCGCCCGCCTCGTCCTTCTCCGGAACGACCAGCTGCCAGGCGTGCGTCGTCGGCTCGTACCGCAGCTTGAACGCGTCGGTGTGCTCGCCGGCCTGGGACAGCACGGTCATCGGACGGTTCGGCTCGTCGTCCGCCAGGCGGACGACCACGCCGATCGTGAAGCTGTCCGAAGTGTCCACGGCGGGCCCGTCCGGAGTGGCGTGTCCGCTCTCGCCGTCCAGCTTCAGGTTCCCGTCTCCGACCAGCGGGTACGGCACGACCGGGCAGTCGGGGTCGAGGTCGGGGATGCAGGAGTCGTCCGGGCCGCGGTGGATCGTGGCCCCGGGGCCGAGTCGCAGCGGAGCGCCGCCCTTCTGCTCGGGGCTGACACCGTCCGTCGCCGTCTCCAGCGACCAGTGGCCGAGCAGCTGCGGCTTCCGGTACGCGAGCCGGGTCACCTCGTCCGGTACCACGACGCGGTCGTACGCCTGGATGTCACCGAGGTCGCCGTGCCAGCGGGCGTGGTACCGGGATCCGTCCCGGACGCGGCCGATCTGGAAGGCGCCGGTCGCCTCCGCCGGTGCGGCCTGGACCGCGTTGCCGACCTCGTGGCCGTTGACGTAGAGCTTGGCGCGGCCGGTCTCGGTGTCGTAGAGACCCAGCAGGTGGGCCCACTCGCCGGTCTCCGGAGCGCCGCCGGTCACCCGTGCGGCGCCGACGGTGAACGACCAGGTGGCGCCGGAGTCCCGACTGTGTCCCTCCCCTGTGCACGTGAGGCCCGTGGATCACACGGGCCGCTGGAGGCTAACAGGGGCCGCAGAGACCGGCGTAGGGGTTTTCGCACCGGACGCGACCTGCGTACTTCTCCTTCCCGCTCACCCCTCGCCGGCCCGCTCCTCCTCCCTCAGGATCGGGAAGCGGCGCGGGGCCAGGACCAGGAGGACCACCAGGGCCAGTGCCGCCGCCCCCGCCGCGCCCAGGTACACGTAGTCGACGGCCGCGTCGATCGCGCGGCGCAGCGTGTCGTCCGCGTGGGAGAGCGTGGACGCGAGGCTGTCCAGGTCCTGGCCGGCGCCGAGGCGGGCGGCCAGGACGCCGTTGGCGATCGCTCCGAACAGGGCCGCGCCCACGCTCTGGCCGACCTGGCGGCAGAAGAGGACGGACGCGGTGGTCGTACCGCGCTCCTCGTACGGGACGGTCGACTGGACGCCGACGATCAGCGGGAGCTGGAAGAAGCCGAGTGCGCCGCCGAGCAGCAGCATGAGCAGGGCCGGCTGCCACGGTTCCCCGGGGAAGGGGAGGAAGGGGAAGGCGAGCAGGACGAGGAGTGCGAGGGTGATGCCGACGATCGCGGTGAGGCGGAAGCCGATGCGGTTGTAGACCCGGTTGGACAGGGCGGCGGTGACCGGCCAGCTGAGGGTCATGGCGGAGAGGACGAAGCCGGCGGCCGTGGAGCCGAGGCCGAGGACGGCCTGGGCGTAGGTGGGCAGGAAGACGGTCGGGGCGACCATCACCAGGCCGAGCGCGCCGAGGGCCAGGTTGACCGCGGCGATCGTGCGGCGGCGCCAGATCCAGCCGGGGATGATCGGTTCGGCGGCCCGGCGTTCCACGAGGACGGTCACCCCGGCGAGGGCGAGGGCGCCCCCGAAGAGGCCGAGGGAGGGGGCGGACAGCCAGGGCCAGGCGACGCCGCCCTGGACGAGCGCGGTGAGGAGGAGGGTTCCGGTCGCGAAGACGGCGAGGGCCCCGGCCCAGTCGACGGAGACCTTCCGGGGTGTCCTGTCCGGCGCCCGATCCGGCTCCACCAGGAATCGTCCGACCAGCCACAGCGCCAGCAGGCCCACCGGCAGGTTCAGCAGGAAGATCCAGCGCCAGTCCCCGTACCCCGCGAGGAGTCCGCCCGCCGCCGGTCCCGCGACCGAGGCGGTGGCCCAGACGGAGGAGAGCTTCGCCTGGATCTTCGGGCGTTCCTTCAGCGGGTACAGGTCGGCGGCGATCGTCTGGATCGTGCCCTGGAGCGCGCCGCCGCCCAGGCCCTGGACGACCCGGAACGCGATGAGCGAGCCCATGTTCCAGGCCGATGCGCACAGCAGGGAGCCGATGAGGAAGAGGACGGTTCCGGCGACGAGGACCGGCTTGCGGCCGAAGGTGTCGCAGAGCTTGCCGTACACCGGCAGCGTCACCGTCACGGCGAGCAGATAGCCGGAGAAGAGCCAGGAGAAGACCGAGAGGCCGCCGAGGTCGCCGACGATCTGCGGCACGGCGGTCGAGACCACTGTGCCGTCGAGCGCGGTCAGGCCCATCACCAGCATGAGCGCCGCGACGACGGGGCCGCGTCCGCGTGGCGTGGTGGCCGATGGCGTGACCTGCCGCGTCGTCGTTCTGCTCACGCCGGAATCCCCTCTCCACCTCTGACTCGTCCACCGCCGCACCCGTCGGCATCCGTCGACGCCGACCTGAATGGGTCGTACATCTAATCTGTTCGGCTCAGCCTCTCACTCGATCCACGGGTGGAGAACCCCTAGGGGCCTCTCCCCCATAGAGGGCAGGGCCTGTTCGTCCCGACGGAGGACGAGGGAGTGCCCTGTCCGTCTTTAACTTGGTCTTACGGATAACCCCAGGGCGAAGAGTGCGACGAGCACCAGTGACCAGCAGCCCCGGCTCCCCGCAGACTCGGAACCAAGCCCCACCTGACCTACGCGTACCTGCGCATACTCAGTTATAGGAGACATACCGTGACTTCGGCTGTGACCATCCCCAAGCGCGGGGACACTGGAGGCAATACGGCCGTGGCCGCGCGGGCGCGGCAGGTCGTCAAGGCGTACGGTGCGGGCGAGACGCGGGTCGTCGCGCTCGACCACGTCGATGTGGACATCGCCCGCGGGCAGTTCACCGCGATCATGGGCCCCTCGGGCTCCGGCAAGTCGACCCTGATGCACTGCCTCGCCGGCCTCGACACCGTCACCAGCGGCGAGATCTTCCTCGACGACACGCAGATCACCGGCCTGAAGGACAAGAAGCTCACGCAGCTGCGGCGGGACCGGATCGGCTTCATCTTCCAGGCGTTCAACCTGCTGCCGACCCTCAACGCGCTCGAGAACATCACGCTGCCGATGGACATCGCCGGCCGCCGCGCGGACCAGCAGTGGCTCGACCGCGTCGTGTCCACGGTCGGTCTCGCCGACCGCCTCAAGCACCGGCCCAACCAGCTCTCCGGCGGCCAGCAGCAGCGTGTCGCGGTGGCCCGCGCACTTGCCGCGCGCCCCGAGATCATCTTCGGTGACGAGCCGACCGGAAACCTCGACTCCCGGGCCGGGGCGGAGGTGCTGGGCTTCCTGCGGCAGTCGGTGGACGAGCTGGGCCAGACCATCGTGATGGTCACCCACGACCCCGTCGCCGCCAGCCACGCCGACCGCGTGCTGTACCTCGCGGACGGCCGGATCGTCGACGAGATGTACCGGCCCACCGCCGACGCCGTACTCGACCGCATGAAGGACTTCGACGCGCGCGGGCGGACGTCATGACCGTGCTCAAGACCTCGCTGCGCAATTTCTTCGCGCACAAGGGCCGCATGGCGCTCTCCGCCGTCGCCGTCCTGCTGTCCGTGGCGTTCGTGAGCGGCACGCTGGTGTTCACGGACACCATGAACACCACCTTCGACAAGCTCTTCTCCTCGACCGCCTCCGACGTCACGCTCAGCCCGAAGGACGCGGCGGTCGACGACGAGACCCCGCAGACCGGCCGCCCCGAGACCCTTCCCGCCTCCCTCGTGGAGCGGGTCGGCAAGGCCGAGGGCGTCAAGGCCGCCCAGGGCTCGGTCATCTCCCTGAGCGTGACCGTCGTCGACTCCCGTAACAACAATGTCGGACCCACCAGCGGCGCCCCGACGATCGCCGTCAACTGGAGCTCCAACGAGCTGCGTTCGGTGGATGTCGCCTCCGGCCATGAGCCGCGCGGCCCCACCGAGGTGATGGTCGACGCCGGCACCGCCGAGAAGCACAAGCTGAAGATCGGCGACGAGCTGCGCACGATCGCCGTCACCGGCGACTTCAAGGCGAAGATCTCCGGCATCGTCGAGTTCAAGGTCACCAACCCCGGTGCCACCGTCGTCTACTTCGACACCGCCACCGCGCAGCGTGAACTCCTCGGCAAGGAAGGTCTGTTCACCCAGATCACGGCCGACGCCGTGCCCGGGGTCAGCGACGAGAAGCTGAAGAGCAACATCGCCGCCGCGGTCGGCGGCGGCTACACGCTCCAGACGGCGGCCGAGGTCGCCGACGCGGGCCGCGAGGACGTCGCGGGCTTCCTCGACGTCATGAAGTACGCGATGCTCGGCTTCGCCGGAATCGCCTTCCTCGTGGGCATCTTCCTCATCGTCAACACCTTCTCCATGCTGGTCGCCCAGCGCACCCGCGAGATCGGCCTCATGCGGGCCATCGGCTCCAGCCGCAAGCAGGTCAACCGCTCGGTCCTCGTCGAGGCTGTCCTCCTCGGTGTCGTGGGCTCGATCGCCGGCGTCGCGGCCGGTGTCGGACTCGCCATCGGCCTGATGGAGCTCATGTCCTCCATGGGCATGGAGCTGTCCACCGAGGACCTGACCGTGAAGTGGACGACGCCCGCCGTCGGTCTCCTCCTCGGCATCGTCGTCACCGTCCTCGCCGCGTACATCCCGGCACGGCGGGCCGGCAAGGTCTCCCCGATGGCCGCCCTGCGCGACGCGGGCACCCCGGCCGACGGCAAGGCCGGCATGGTGCGGGGCGGGCTCGGCCTGCTCCTCACGCTGGGCGGCGCCGCCGCGCTGTGGGCCGCCACCCAGGCGGAGAAGGCCTCCGCCGGCTCCCTCTGGCTCGGCCTCGGCATCGTCCTCTCCCTCATCGGCTTCATCGTCGTCGGACCGCTCCTCGCGGGCGGCGTCGTCCGGGTCCTCGGCACGATCGTCCTGCGGGTCTTCGGCCCGGTCGGGCGGATGGCCGAGCGCAACGCGCTGCGCAACCCGCGCCGTACGGGTGCCACCGGCGCTGCCTTGATGATCGGGCTCGCCCTCGTCGCCTGCCTGTCGGTGGTCGGCTCGTCGATGGTCGCCTCGGCCACCGAGGAGCTGGACCGCTCGGTCGGCGCGGACTTCATCATCCAGTCCAGCAACGGACAGCCGGTCATGCCGCAGGCCCAGGCCGCCGTGGAGAAGACGCCCGGCCTGAGCCACGTCACCGAGTACACCTGGGTCGAGGCGACGATCACCGACCCGCGGGGCAAGCCCGTGGAGAAGGGCCTGGTCGCCGCCGAACCGACCTATGCGAAGGATTTGCGGCGCGACACGACCGCCGGTGAGCTGTCGGCCGCGTACGGCACGAACGCGATGTCCGTGGGCAGCGACTACGCCACCGAACACGGCGTGAAGGTCGGCGACGAGCTGACCGTCGCCTTCAAGGGCGGCGACAGCGCGAAGCTGAAGGTCGCGGCGATCACCTCGGACGAGAACAACGTCGACAAGGGCGTGATGTACACCAACATCACCACCGCGGCGCAGTATCTGGCCGCCGACAAGCGGCCGAAGAGCATGATCATGTTCGCGACGGCCGAGGACGGCAAGGAGAAGGAGGCGTACGCGGCCCTCAAGGACTCGCTCGCCGCCTACCCGCAGTACAAGGTGCAGAACCAGGCCGACTACAAGCAGGACCTGAAGGACCAGGTCGGCCAGCTGCTCAACATCGTGTACGGCCTGCTCGCCCTCGCGATCATCGTCGCCGTGCTCGGTGTGGTGAACACACTCGCCCTGTCGGTGGTCGAGCGGACCCGGGAGATCGGCCTGATGCGGGCCATCGGCCTCTCGCGCCGCCAGCTGCGCCGCATGATCCGCCTGGAGTCGGTGGTCATCGCCCTCTTCGGCGCCCTGCTCGGCCTCGCCCTGGGCATGGGCTGGGGCACGGCGGCCCAGAAGCTGCTGGCCCTGGAGGGTCTCGGGGTCCTGGAGATCCCGTGGCCGACGATCCTGACGGTCTTCGTGGGCTCGGCGTTCGTGGGCCTGTTCGCGGCGCTGGTCCCGGCGTTCCGCGCGGGCCGGATGAACGTCCTGAACGCGATCGCGACCGAGTAGTCCCGAGGGGGCCACGGGGGTGCCCCCATGGGCTCGTACGGCCCGGTGACGGTCACCGGGGCCGTACGCGTCAGCGCCGGCCCGGTCCCACCGATCCGGTGGGAAACGGCAAGGAGGGCCGGGCGACCGGCCCTCCTTCCGTGTGCTCGCCCCCGGTGACAGCAATCCTTCGCGCGAGTGACGGAGCCACGTCGTAGGCTGGTCCCACCCGGCCGTCGCGCCGGGACCCCCGGCCCGTGAGACGTGTCGGGCTGTTCGCGTTGCCCGCTGTCGTAAACCCACCGGGATGGAAGTCCATGAGCCTGCACGGTCTGCTCGACCTCGTCGTCAAGGACGCGGCCCTCGCCGAGGCGGTGAAGGCCGCCGCCGACGGCAACCGTATGCACGTGGATCTGGTCGGCCCCCCGGCCGCGCGCCCCTTCGCGGTGGCCGCGCTCGCCCGTGAGGCGGGCCGGACCGTGCTCGCCGTCACCGCGACCGGCCGGGAGGCCGAGGACCTGGCGGCAGCCCTGCGCAGCCTCCTGGACCCGGACACGGTCGTCGACTACCCCTCCTGGGAGACGCTGCCGCACGAGCGGCTCTCGCCCCGTTCCGACACCGTCGGACGGCGCCTCGCCGTGCTGCGCCGTCTCGCCCACCCGTCTGCCGACGACCCGTCCGCCGGCCCGGTCTCCGTCGTCGTCGCGCCCGTACGCTCCGTGCTCCAGCCGCAGGTCAAGGGCCTCGGCGACCTGGAGCCGGTGGCCCTGCGCACCGGGCAGACGGCGGATCTGAACGAGATCGTGGAGGGCCTGGCCGCCGCCGCGTACTCCCGGGTCGAGCTGGTCGAGAAGCGCGGCGAGTTCGCCGTGCGCGGCGGCATCCTGGACGTCTTCCCGCCGACCGAGGAGCACCCGCTCCGGATCGAGTTCTGGGGCGACGACGTCGAGGAGATCCGTTACTTCAAGGTCGCCGACCAGCGCTCCCTGGAGGTCGCCGAGCACGGCCTGTGGGCCCCGCCCTGCCGTGAGCTGCTCCTCACCGACGAGGTGAAGCGGCGCGCCGCCGCCCTCGCGGAGGAGCACCCGGAGCTGGGCGAGCTGCTCGGCAAGATCGCCGAGGGGATCGCGGTCGAGGGCATGGAATCCCTCGCCCCCGTCCTGGTCGACGACATGGAGCTGCTGCTCGACGTCCTGCCCAAGGGCTCGATGGCCGTCGTGTGCGACCCCGAGCGGGTCCGTACCCGGGCCGCCGACCTCGTCGCGACCTCGCAGGAGTTCCTCCAGGCGTCGTGGGCGGCGACCGCCGGTGGCGGTGAGGCCCCGATCGACGTCGGCGCTGCCTCCCTCTGGGGGATCGCGGACGTACGGGACCGGGCGCGCGAGCTCGACATGATGTGGTGGTCGGTCTCCCCGTTCGCGGCCGACGAGACGCTGGACGCCGACACGGTGAAGCTGGGCATGCACGCCCCGGAGACGTACCGCGGCGACACCGCCCGGGCGCTCGCCGACACCAAGGGCTGGCTGGCCGACGGCTGGCGCACGGTCTACGTCACCGAGGCGCACGGTCCGGCGACCCGCACGGTCGAGGTCCTCGGCGGAGAGGGCATCGCGGCCCGCCTCGACGCCGACCTGGCCGAGGTCACCCCGTCCGTCGTCCATGTGGCGACCGGCTCGATCGACTTCGGCTTCGTCGACCCGGCGCTCAGGCTGGCCGTGCTCACCGAGACCGACCTGTCCGGCCAGAAGGCGGCCGGCAAGGACGGCCAGCGGATGCCGGCCAAGCGGCGCAAGACGATCGACCCGCTGACCCTGGAGGTCGGCGACTACATCGTGCACGAGCAGCACGGCGTCGGCCGGTACATCGAGATGGTCCAGCGGACGGTGCAGGGCGCCACCCGCGAGTACCTCCTCGTCGAGTACGCGCCGGCCAAGCGCGGTCAGCCCGGCGACCGCCTCTACATCCCCACCGACCAGCTGGAGCAGGTCACCAAGTACGTCGGCGGCGAGGCCCCCACCCTGCACCGGCTCGGCGGCGCGGACTGGACGAAGACCAAGGCGCGCGCGAAGAAGGCCGTCAAGGAGATCGCCGCCGACCTGATCAAGCTCTACTCGGCGCGGATGGCGGCCCCCGGCCACGCCTTCGGCCCCGACACCCCCTGGCAGCGGGAGCTGGAGGACGCCTTCCCGTACGTGGAGACGCCCGACCAGCTGTCCACCATCGCCGAGGTGAAGGAGGACATGGAGAAGACGGTCCCGATGGACCGCCTGATCTGCGGCGACGTCGGCTACGGCAAGACCGAGATCGCCGTGCGAGCGGCCTTCAAGGCGGTCCAGGACGGCAAGCAGGTCGCGGTCCTGGTCCCCACCACGCTCCTCGTCCAGCAGCACTTCGGCACGTTCTCGGAGCGGTACTCGCAGTTCCCCGTCATCACCCGCGCGCTCTCCCGCTTCCAGACGGACACCGAGTCGAAGGCGACGATGGAGGGCCTGAAGGACGGTTCCGTCGACATCGTCATCGGCACCCACCGCCTCTTCTCCTCCGAGACCAAGTTCAAGGACCTCGGCCTGGTCATCGTCGACGAGGAGCAGCGCTTCGGCGTCGAGCACAAGGAGCAGCTGAAGAAGCTCCGTGCCAACGTCGACGTCCTGACGATGTCCGCCACCCCCATCCCCCGTACGCTCGAAATGGCGGTCACCGGCATCCGCGAGATGTCGACGATCACCACCCCGCCGGAGGAGCGGCACCCGGTCCTCACCTTCGTCGGCCCGTACGAGGAGAAGCAGATCGGCGCGGCCATCCGCCGTGAACTGCTGCGCGAGGGCCAGGTCTTCTACATCCACAACCGGGTCGAGTCGATCGACCGGGCGGCGGCGCGGCTGCGGGAGATCGTCCCGGAGGCGCGGATCGCGACCGCGCACGGCCAGATGTCGGAGTCGGCCCTGGAGCAGGTCGTGGTCGACTTCTGGGAGAAGAAGTTCGACGTGCTGGTCTCCACGACGATCGTCGAGTCCGGCATCGACATCTCCAACGCCAACACGCTCATCGTCGAGCGCGGCGACAACTTCGGGTTGTCGCAGCTGCACCAGCTGCGCGGCCGTGTGGGCCGTGGGCGCGAGCGGGGTTACGCGTACTTCCTGTACCCGCCGGAGAAGCCGCTGACCGAGACCGCGCACGAGCGGCTCGCGACGATCGCCCAGCACACCGAGATGGGCGCGGGCATGTACGTGGCGATGAAGGACCTGGAGATCCGCGGCGCGGGCAATCTGCTCGGCGGCGAGCAGTCCGGTCACATCGCGGGCGTCGGCTTCGACCTGTACGTACGGATGGTGGGCGAGGCGGTCGCCGACTACCGGGCCTCCCTGGAGGGCGGTGTCGAGGAGGAGCCGCCGCTGGAGGTCAAGATCGAGCTTCCGGTCGACGCGCACGTCCCGCACGACTACGCGCCGGGCGAGCGGCTCCGCCTCCAGGCGTACCGCGCGATCGCCTCCGCCAACACGGAGGAGGACGTCAAGGCGGTGCGGGAGGAGCTCACCGACCGCTACGGCAAGCTGCCCGAGCCGGTGGAGAACCTGCTCCTGGTCGCCGGCCTGCGGATGCTGGCCCGCGCGTGCGGGGTCGGCGAGATCGTGCTCCAGGGCCCGAACATCCGCTTCGCGCCGGTGGAGTTGCGCGAGTCGCAGGAGCTGCGGCTCAAGCGTCTCTACCCGCGCACGGTCATCAAGCCGGCCGTCCACCAGATCCTGGTGCCGCGCCCGACGAGCGGGAAGATCGGCGGGAAGCCGGTGGTGGGGCGCGAACTGCTGGCGTGGACGGGCGAGTTCCTGACCACGATCCTGGGGTCGTAGAGCGTGGGTGGGTCCGGGGCCGGCCGGCCCCGGACCCGGTTCCTACAGCGCGTCGAGGTCGAGCGCCTCGGCCATCGCCCTGTAGCCGGCGTCGCCCGGGTGCAGGTGGTCGCCCGAGTCGAAGGCGGGGAGCATCCGGTCCGGGTCGGACGGGTCGGCGACGGCTCGGTCGAAGTCGACCACCGAGTCGTACGCGCCCGAGGTGCGGATCCAGTCGTTGACCGCGTCCCGCTTGGCCTCGTTGGCCGGGGTGTCGTAGAACGAGCCCTTGATCGGGGTCAGCGTCGCGCCGACGACCTTGATGCCCCGGGCGTGGGCCTGGCGGATCAGGGAGCGGTGGCCCTCGATGAGCTGCTCGACCGACACCTCGGGTGTGGGGCCTCCGGGGAAGGCCGGGCTGCTGCCGCCGATGTCGTTGATGCCTTCGAGAACGATGACCGTGCGCACGTTCGGCTCGGTCAGGACGTCCTTCTTGAACCGCTCGATGCCCTTCTCGCCCGCCCAGGTCGTGTCGTTGGTGACCTGGTTGCCGCCGATCCCGTGGTTGAGGACGCTCCGTGGCTTGCCCGCGGCGGCGAAGCGCTCGGCCAGCTCGTCGGGGTAGCGGTTGTTCACGCCCGGGCCCGAGCCGACGCCGTCGGTGATGGAGTCGCCGAACGTCACGATGCCGTCCCGGCGGGCGGGAGCGCCGCCGCTCACCTCGACGCCGGAGAGGTAGTACCAGGACTCGCTGCTCTCCTTGAACGCGGTCCCGTCGCGGTCCGAGCGGTGGTCGCCGTCCGCGCGGTAGCTGGTGGCGGAGGCGAAGTGGTGGAAGGTGGCCGGTCCGGTGGGCGCGGCCAGGTAGAGGGTGACCGTCACCGACTCCAGCGCCTTCACGGTGAACGGCACGCCGTCGCTGTACGCCGTCCCGCCGGCGGGAATCGTCACCGAGCGGCCCTTGCCGAAGGACAGCTGCCGGACCGAACCGGCCTTCACCGAGGCGCCCTTGTCCGTGCGGGCCACGGTCGCACCGGTGATCCGCAGCGGGGTCGTGCCGTAGCGGTTGGACAGCTCGATACGGGCCTTGGTGCCGCCGGTGGTGACGCGGACGACCTGGCGGACCGTGTGGTTCGAGAAGCCCTGCTGGGACCAGTTGGGGCCGAAGGGGGCGGTCGGGGCGTGCGGCGAGGTGGCCCAGGCGCCGCGCCAGGAGCCGTCGTGCCGGTGCTCGGCCGCGACGGCGCCGCCGAGCGGAACGGCGGTGAGGACGGCGGCACTTAAGGCGACGACGGTCGTGAGGCGTACGGACGTGGTGAAGGTCTTCGTGGTCTTCGTAGTCATGTACGTGACCAAGTGGAGCGCGACTCCGCTTATTCCTGGGCCGGTTGTGCGGCGTCGGACGCGAACAGCAGCCCGGCGAGGGTGCGGAAGACCTCCTCGGGGTCCTGTTCGCCGATCGGGCCCGCGAGGTTGTGGCTGAGCAGCAGGGTCGCGAAGCCATGGGCCAGCGACCAGGCCGCGACGCCCGCGAGGCGGGCGTCGGGGCCCCGGCCGTCGGCCGGTACGCCCGCGATGCCCGCCCGGAGCCCCGCGCCGGCCCGTTCCTTGGCGGCGAGCAGCTCCGGGTCGTCGGGCCGGTGCAGGTCCGGCTGGAACATCACCTGGAAGTGCGCGGGGTGCTCGGTGGCGAAGCGCACGTACCGCACCCCGGCGTCCTTCAGGTCCTTCGCCTGCGCGAGGGCCGCCGCGAGCAGGTCGAAGCCCTCGGTCGCGACGGCCGTGAGCAGTCCCGCGCGGTCCTTGAAGTGGTGGGCCGGGGCCGCGTGCGAGACGCCCGCGCGGCGCGCCAGGTCGCGCAGGCTCAGGGCGGAAGGACCCTCGGTGGCGATGACGTCGAGGGCGGCGCTCAGGACCGCCTGCCGCAGGTCGCCGTGGTGATAGGTGCTCCGGCTGCTCATGAACAGCAGCCTACGCCTCATCTAGGCATTGACAAGTTCGCCGGACGAGAGCAATCTAGTCAGCGTCAAGATGAGGATGGAATTCGACCGAGGAGGCGGACATGAGCACCGAGATCGGCACGGCGGTCGAGCACACCGTGGAGCCCGGGCGCGTACGGCAGATGTGGCATCTGCTCGAACCCCTCCACGCGCTGCTCTACTACGCCCCCGAGGCCTTCGAGGAGGCCCGCGCGCTCGGCCACGACGTGCAGGAGCGCTGGCCGGCCTACTTCGCCTGGCGTGCCGCACCCCTCCGTCCGGCCGGAGCCGAGCGGGTCGGCTCCGCGTTCTACAGCTTCAGCCCGGAGATGGTGGCCCGGTACGTGCCGGAGGTCTGGCGGACCGCCGCGCCCGCCGACGCCCTGGACGCCCGGCTGCGCGCCGTCGACCGCGCCTACCGCGCCGTCCTCGGGCCCGAGGTCGTCGACGGGCCGGGCCTCGCCGAGGCGGCCGCGCTCGCCCGGCGGGCCGCAGGGGCCGCGGTGACGGCCGGTCGTCCGCTCGCCGCCGCCAACGCCGAGCTGCCCTGGCCCGAGGCCCCGCACCTGGTTCTCTGGCAGGCCGCGACGATCCTGCGCGAGCACCGCGGGGACGGCCATCTGGCCGCCCTCCTCGCCGCCGGCCTGGACCCGGCCGAGTCCCTGGTCTCCTTCGCGGCCGTAGGGGCCGCGTCCGAGCAGACCTTCGCGAGCCGCGGCTGGAGCGAAAGTGCCTGGTCGGAGGCCCGGGGCCGGCTGACCACCCGCGGTCTGCTCGCCGCCGACGGCTCCGTCACCGACGCCGGCCGCGCCCTGCGCGCGGGGGTGGAGCTGCGTACGGACGAACTGGCCGCCGCCCCCTGGGCCGCCCTCGGGTCCGAGTCCACCGCCCGGCTCGCCGAGCTCCTCGGCGGACCCTGGCTGGCCGTCATCGGCTCCGGCCTGCTGCCCGGCGAGAACACCCTGGGGATCGGCAGGATCTGAGGGCGCCGGAAGCGCCGCGGCCGGAGGCGTCCGGAAGCGCGGCCGAGGGCGTCCGGAAACACCGCGGCCGTGGGGTGCGCGCGCGGCGCACCCCACGGCCGCACAGGTGCGGGGGAGTCGTCAGGTCGGGGGCTGGTCCTGCCCCCGCTGCTTGTCGATGTACTCCTGTGCCTTCTGCTGGCCCTGGTCGACCTTGGCGGCGTGCTTCCCGCCGGTCCTCTGGTCGATCGTGTCGCCGCCGCGTTCGACGGCCTGATCGGCCTTGTCCGGATGCTGGCCCATCATGCCCTTGAGCTTGTCCATGATCCCCATGATCTTCGCGACTCCTTCGAAAGGGGACAAACAGCTCATTCGACGCTACGCGCCCCCTGTCGATTCCGCGCGCCGAACGACTCAATGGTCTGGACCGCAAAGGGGCTGGCTAGGATCCCCGCGTGCCCAGCCATCCGAAGACCCTCCCCCTCGCCGTACTTGCCGCCGCCGTCCTCATAACCTCCGGCTGCACGGCGGACCCTGACGGCTCCCCGGCCGGAGCCGCCCCGGGCGGGGGCGGCCCCGCGCTCGCCGCCGTCGACACCCTCACCGTCAAGGGCCGAGCCCCCAGGACCGGCTACGAACGGGAGAAGTTCGGCCGTGCCTGGATCGACGTCGACGGCAACGGCTGCGGGACCCGCGACGACATCCTCAAGCGCGACCTCTCCGACGTCCGCTTCAAGGAGGGCCGCTGCAAGGTCGCCTCCGGGGTCCTCGCCGACGACCCGTACACGGGGGACCGCGTCGACTTCGTGCGAGGCCGCAGCAAGGTGGACATAGACCATCTCGTCGCCCTCTCCGACGCCTGGCAGAAGGGCGCGCAGCAGTGGGACGAGGCGAAGCGGCACCGCTTCGCCAACGACCCGCTGAACCTCCTCGCCGTCGACGCGTCCGCCAACCGCCGCAAGTCCGACGGGGACGCCGCGACCTGGCTGCCGCCCAACAAGGCGTACCGCTGCACCTATGTGGCCGCGCAGGTCGCGGTGAAGAAGAAGTACGGGGTGTGGGTCACCCGGGGCGAGCGCGACGCGATGAAGACGGTCCTGCGCGGGTGCCCGGACCAGAAGCTGCCGTGACCCCACGGCTGCCGTAAATGGGTTGGGGGTGTGCGTGAACGGGCGTTAGCCTGCGCCCTCATGGAGCTGAACATAACGACCCTCGCCGAACGCCCCGAGCTCGAAGCTCCGATGTGGGGGATGAAGGACCTCTGGCCGGAGTTCGTGATGTACGACCCGGTCGGCTGGTCCCACTTCGGGCGGATCGTCGCCGAGCTGCCGGAGTACGTCCTCGTCGCCACGGACTCCGAGGGCAGGGTCGTCGCCCGCGCACTCAGCGTTCCCTTCCAGCTCCGGGCCGAGGGCCGCGGCGAACTGCCCGCCACCGGCTGGGACCAGGTGCTGCTGTGGGCGTTCTCCGACCGGCGACACGGGCGTACCCCGGACACCGTCAGCGCGATCGAGGTCACCGTCGACACGAGCGCGCTCGGGCAGGGGCTCTCGGCGACGATGCTGGAGGCCATGCGGGACAACGCCCGCCGGCTCGGCTTCACCGACGTCGTCGCCCCGGTCCGCCCCAACGGCAAGCACCTGGAGGCCGCCGCCTCCATCCACGAGTACGCCTTCCGCACCCGCGAGTCGGACGGCCTGCCCCACGACCCGTGGCTGCGCGTCCACGTCCGGGCGGGCGCCACGATCGAGGCGGTCGCCCCGGCCTCGATGACGATCGGCGCCTCCGTCGAGCAGTGGCGCGAATGGACGGGCCTGCCGTTCGACACGGACGGCCCCGTCGAGGTCGAGGGCGCACTGGTCCCGGTCCACTGCGAGGCCACGCGCGGCTACGCCGTCTATGTCGAACCCAACGTGTGGGTCCGCCACCGGCTGTAGACCCTCTTCCCCGGATCCGACCCGGGAGGCGACCTTTCGGGGAGCGGGATGTACCGTACGGCGTCCCTGTCGTATGTCCCCCGCCTCGAGAGGTCACCGATCGTGAAGCAAGCCGTCCCCGTCGAGAGCCCGGCCGTCCCGCCGGTCCAAGGGTCCGGACCCGCCCTGCCCGGGCTGCGGGCCCGGCTGGCGCTGGCGGTCGTTCCGCTGCTGAGCCTCGGGGTGCTGGGGCTCATACCCTCCCTCGTCATCGCCCTGCGCCGGGGCACCCGCGGCGACTGGCTGGCAGCGGTCGCCTTCACGGCGCTGTCGGTCGGCTGGTGGTTCCAGGTCGCGCTGAGCCCCGAGGACACGCGTGGCGCCCAGTTCGCGCTGGACGTCCTGCTGCTGTTCGGTTCCACGCTCGGCGCGACGGCGCACTGCCTCGTGGTCCGGCCCGGCGCCCGGCCCGCCGGGCAGCCCGCTGCCGAATCCGCTGTGCGGCCCGCAGTCGAGCCGGCTGAGCAGCCCGCCGTTCAGTCCGCCGTCGAGCCGACCGAGCAGATCGCCACCCAGGCCGCGCCCAGCCTCGTGAAGAAGACGGGCGAGAGTGCGTGAAGACCCGACGAACCTGGCGCAATACGGCCAAGAAGACTGATTCCGCCGCGACTTCCTTCGTACCGCGTGTGCTCTCCGCGGCCGCCGGCTCGCTGCGCGGCCGCGCCGGCTGGACCGTGGCGAGCGTCGCCGTCCTCGTTCTCGGCCTCCTCGCCGTCTGGCTCTTCGTCGGCGGGAAGCAGGACGGGCCGCCCGACGCGCGGGCCCGCCAGTACAAGGACTTCGACGCCTGCCTCCTCACCGGAGAGCAGGGCATCGTGACCGGCGCGCCGGCCGCCCCCGTATGGGAGGGGATGCAGGAGGCGTCCGCCGACACCCAGGTGCGGGTCACCTTCGTGCCCGTCATGGGGGAGCAGTCGGCGGCCAACGCGCAGCCGTTCTTCAACGGTCTGATGCAGCGCCAGTGCGATGTCGTCCTGGCGTCCGGCGCGCCGCAGGTGAAGGTCACCGAGGACGGCGCCGAGAAGTACCCGAAGGTTCGGTTCGTTGTCGTTGACGGTACAAAGGGCGCCGGGAATGTCGCGCTCGTGACCACCGGCAAAGACCTCAAAAGTGCGGTAGCGGACGCTGTTAGACGGGCCGTCAGAGACGCCGGACTCTAACGGCCACTTGCAGGTTCCGACCGGCGTGCAACGATTCCGTAAAGCACCCGTTCGCAAGTGGAACTGCTGTACGCACTTAGGGCAGGCTCACGAAGCTTTGTAGGCATCGTGTAAATAGAGGCTCGCCCATGCGCATACGTTGGGTCCGTAGCTCTCGGCTGTCTCCACCGGGTCGTACCGGTAGGCGACGCAGGCTGAGGGCTACGGCTCTTTTCGTCCTAGTCTTCTTCTCCTGCATGCTCACGACCGAGACGGCAATGGCCACCGGGGCCACCCTCTCGCCGCTGCGCATGCCCGAACTCTCCCTCTCAGGCCTGTGGAAGTGGGCCAACGAGAACCCGCTCGACACCCCCGACCAGCAGGGCGGCACCGCCCGCGGCAAGGGGCACCACGCTTCGTCCGACGCCACCAGCGCCGAGGGCGACGCGGGCCGCAAGCCCGGCAAGGGCAAGGGTGAACTCGACCCGTTCGAGCGGCACACCGACAAGCCCGAGCCGGCCACCAG
This sequence comes from Streptomyces sp. NPDC056222, assembly GCF_042264065.1. NCBI lineage: Bacteria > Bacillati > Actinomycetota > Actinomycetes > Kitasatosporales > Streptomycetaceae > Streptomyces > Streptomyces sp. NPDC056222. Next base: position 77,452 of record NZ_JBHJTL010000028.1, read on the forward strand.
TGGCACCGCCGCCGGCAACGCCCAGAGCTTCGACGCCCGCACCAGCAAGCGCGACGCGAAGAAGTCCACGGCCACCTCGGACTTCTACGTCAACGCCGACGGCTCCACCACGGTCCGGCACTTCAGCGGCCGGGCCAACTTCAAGGCCGCGGACGGCACCTGGAAGCCGATCGACAGCCGGCTGACCGAGGACACCGACGGCAGGCTCCAGCAGCGCGCCAACTCGCTCGACGTCGAGTTCGCGCCGGACGCCGCCGATCAGCAGCTCGCGTCCGTCGACTTCGGCGCCGGGCGTTCCTTGGGATACGCGCTGCGCGGTGCTGCCCAGGCCGAGCCCACCGTGGCCGCCGACGGCACGGTGACCTACGCCGGCGTGCTGCCCGACACCGACGTCCAGTTGGTCCCGCTCGCCGAGGGCTTCAAGGAGAACATCGTCCTGCGCTCCCCGCAGGCGGCGAACTCCTGGACCTTCCCGCTGGCCGTCAAGGGACTCACCCCCCGCATGGCCGCCGACGGCGACGTCGAGTTCACCGACGCGAACGGAAAGGTCACCGCGACCATTCCGCACGCGTACATGGAGGACTCGAAGATCGATCCGCGCTCGGGGGACGCCGCCCAGTCGCGGGCCGTCACCTACGAGCTGGTCACCGTGGACGGCAAGCCCGCGCTGCGGATGACCGCGGACCGTGCCTGGCTGGACGCCCCCGAGCGGGTCTACCCGGTGACCGTCGACCCGACGGTGACCGCGTCCAACTCCACGTACACGCAGAACACCATCCCCGGTGACCACTCCACCGAGACCCAGATCAAGGTCGGCTCGTACGACTCGGGCACCAACAAGGCGAACTCCTTCCTGCAGTTCTCCTCGCTGGGCACCACGCTCGCGGGCAAGCGGGTCACCGCCGCCACCCTGAACGTGTACGCCCTCTGGTCCTCGACCTGTGCGGCCCAGGCGTTCTCCGTGCACCCGGTGACGCAGTCCTGGACGCCGTCCGGCGTCACCGCCTACCCCGGCCCGACGTACGGCGCCGCCATGGGCTCGGCCACCCCCGCGCCCGGCGCGTCCTGCTCGAACTCCTCCGGCTCGGCGAGCGTCGGCGTGAAGATGCCGGTCTCCCTGTCGACCACCTGGTTCAACCAGGTCGCCGGTGGTGCCGCCAACTACGGTCTCGCGCTCACCGCGCCGACCAACGACATGCTCCACTGGAAGAAGTTCCACTCGGACAACTCGGCGACCGCCGGATTCCGCCCGGCGCTGGAGCTGACCTACACGGCCAACACGGCGCCGCAGGTCAACGCCCAGTACCCGCCGGAGAACTTCCAGGCCAACACCCTGCAGCCGGAGCTGCTCGTCTACGCGAGCGACGCCGACAAGGGTCCGAGCCCGCTGTCGTACACCTTCGAGGTCTACGACGCCGACAGCGGGAGCACCACGCCCGTCGTCACCTCCGCCGCGCTCACCAAGGGCAGCTGGAAGATCCCCGCGGGCAAGCTCAAGTGGAGCACGAACTACGAGTGGCTCGTGGGCGTCAGCGACGGCACCACGGAGATCGTCGAGTCCGGCCGCTTCACCACCGCCGTGCCGCAGCCGCCGGTGACCTCGGGCCTGTCGATGAACACCGACGGCCACGAGTTCGACCCCTCGGACGGCAACTACACCACCGAGGACACCGACGCCGATGTGGAGGTGGTCGGCCCGTCCCTGGAGATCGACCGCTCCTACAACAGCCTCGACCCGCGGGTGGACAGCGCCTTCGGCGCCGGCTGGTCGACGGTCGTCGACATGAAGGCGGCCGAGGTCAAGGACCCCTCCGGTGCGATCACCAGCGTGGTGATCACCTACCCGGGCGGTGAGCAGGTCGCGTTCGGCCGCAACAGCGACGGCACCTACGTGCCCCCGCTCGGCCGCTACGCGCGTCTGGAAGCGGTGACGACCCCCGCCGTCGGCTACAAGCTGACGGACAAGGACTTCACCGCCTACTCCTTCACACAGCCGACCACCAAGGCCGGCGTCTACGCGATATCCAGCATCAAGGACTTCGCCGGCCGCACGGAGACGTTCGCGTACGACGCGAACAAGCGGCTGACGAAGATAACCAACGAGACGTCGAAGCGTTCGCTGACCCTCGCCTGGTTCCAGCCGGCCGGAGCCACCGCCTGGCACGTCCAGACGGTCGCCACCGACCCGTCCACCGCGGGCGACTCGGCCACGGCCCAGACCTGGCAGTACGGCTACACGGCCGACCAGCTGACCAAGGTCTGTCCGCCGGCCGACTGGACCAAGTGCACGACGTACACGTACGCCACCGGCAACCACTACCGCACCACGGTTCTCGACGCCGACCCGTTCGCCTACTGGCGCCTCGGTGAGACGTCCGGCACCGTGGCCGCCGACGCGATCGACGCCAACCAGGGCCAGTACAACGGCACGTACAAGAACGTGACCCTGGGCAGCTCGTCCGTGCTCGCCAGCTCCACCCAGAAGACGGCCACCTTCAACGGCACCACCTCGTACGTCGAGATGCCCAGCGCCCCCGGCGCCACGCCCTCGTACACGTCGGTGTCGCTGTGGTTCAAGACGACCACGGCAGGCGGTGTCCTCTTCTACTACGGCGACAAGCCGCTGAGCGACCCCGACCCGGTCGCCAACACCACGAAGAACACCCCCGCGGTGTACGTCGGCATGGACGGCAAGCTGCGTGGCTGCCTGGCGATGTCGCCCGGCTGCATGTCGACGATCACGTCCACCGCGACCGTCACCGACGGCCAGTGGCACAACGCCGTCCTCACCGGTATGGCCACCAGCCAGACCCTGTACCTCGACGGCGTCTCGCAGGGCTCCCTCAGCGGCACCATCAACGACTGGGTGCAGCCCTACATCAGCCTCGGCGCCGGTGTGAACACCGACGGCTGGCCGTCGATGAACCCGAACGACCAGCTCGGGCACTTCACGGGACAGATGGCCGAGGTCGCCGTCTTCGCCGAGCCGCTTCCCGCCTCCGTGATCGCCACGCAGTACCAGGCCGCCAAGCGGTCCGCCGGGCTGCTGCAGACGATCACGACGCCGAACGGCAAGACCCAGGCGTCCGTCGTCTACGGCACCACCGACGACCGGGTCCTGCAGGCCACGGACGGCAACGGCGGCACCTGGAAGCTCAACCCGGCGACCATCACCGGCTCCTCGCAGGTCTACCGCTCCGCGGTGATGGGCTCCGCCCCGGCCGGCTACTGGCGCCTGGACGACACCCAGGGCGCGGCGCAGGCCGCCAACGAGATCCACACCGGCTTCGGCACGTACAACAACGTGACGCAGGGTGTGGAGGGTCCGTTCGGTGCCGGCGATGTCACGGCGGCCATGTTCGACGGCACCAGCTCCTACGCGGAGGTTCCGTTCGGCGTCTGGCACAACAAGCCCGACCGTTCCGTCGAGCTGTGGTTCAAGACGGCCGAGCCGGGTGTGCTCGTCTCCGACCAGCAGAAGGCCATCAACGACCCCGCCGGGGTCACCGGTAGCTGGAACCCGCTGCTGTACGTGGGAGCCGACGGCAAGCTGCGCGGCCACTGGTGGAGCGTCTCCGGCTCCGGCACCGCGGACTTCGGCTCCACGTCCGTGGTCACCGACGACAAGTGGCACCACGCGGTGCTCTCCGCCGCCGGAACCACCCAGACGCTGTACCTCGACGGAGTCAAGCAGGCCGACTTCGCCGGCGCGGCCAAGGACCAGACCAACGCCCGCACCTACATCGGCGCCGGCTTCGCCAAGGGCTGGAACAACGCTCCCGGTGACATCAGCTACTTCACCGGCTCCATCGCGGACGTCACGGTCCACTCCAAGGGCCTGACGGCTGCCGACGTCGCGACTCACTGGTCGGCGTACAAGGCGTCGTCCGGTGTCGCTCCGGTGCGGACGGTCACGCTGACCGATCCGAAGGACAAGACGCTGACCTATGTGTACGACGCGGAGATGGGTAACCGTCTGCTGGCCGCGATCGACACGGAGGGCAAGCGGACGACGTACGGCTACGACACGGGTGGCTTCCTGCACACCGTGACGGACGCCAACGGCAACCGCTCGATCACCGGCCACGACGTCCGGGGCAACGCGGTCTCGCAGACCACGTGCCAGGACACCGCGGCCAACAAGTGCTCGACGGAGTACATGACGTACTTCCCGGACGCGACGACGGCGTTCCCGCCGATGGACCTGCGCAACGACCTGGTGCTCACCGAGCGCGACGGCCGCTCCGCGAGCCCGACGGACAACACCTACCTGACGTCGTACGCGTACGACACGGCGGGCAATCTCCTGTCGGTGACCACGCCGCCGGTACCCGGGCATCCGAACGGGCGGACCGCGTCGACGACCTACACCACCGTCGACACGGTGGCGATGGAGGGCGGCGCGTTCAGGGCGCCGGCGGGTCTGGTCGCGCAGGTGACCACGGCCGGCGGGAAGAAGACGTCGTACACGTACTTCGCCAACGGTGACCTCGCGCAGATCACCGACGCCAATGGCGGCAAGGTGAAGTACACCTACGACAACCTCGGCCGGCAGCTGTCCAAGACCGAGGTGAACGACGCCAACCCGGCCGGGATCACGACGTCGCAGACGTACGACAAGAACGACCAGGTCGTCACCGAGACCGATCCGAAGGTCACCAACCGGGTCACCGGTGCGTTGCACCAGGCGAAGACGACGACGGCCTTCGACGCGGACGGCAACATCCTGTCGCAGACGGTCGCCGACCTGACCGGTGGTGACACGGCGCGTACGACGTCGATGACGTACGACGCGCACAACATGCTGGCGACCAGGACGGACCCGGGCGGCGACACCACGTCGTTCGAGTACGACGCGTACGGCAACAAGACGAAGGAGACGGACCCCGCGGGGAACGTCAACACCTACACCTTCGACGCCGAGAACCGTCCGCTGACGACGAGCCTGCTGAACTACACGGGCGACCCGAACAGCCCGTCGTCGCCGACGACCCTGGTCCAGGAGTCGCGGGCGTACGACCCGGCGGGCCGGCTGGCATCGATCACCGACGCCATGGGCTGGGTGACGGCGTACACGTACACCGACGACGGTCTGTCGGCGAGCGTGGTCCGCAAGGACCCGGTGTCGGGCAAGTCGTTCACGGAGCAGGCGAACACCTACGACGCGGCCGGCAACCTGATCGAGCAGATCACCGACGACGGTCAGAACCGCACCACGTTCACCGTGGACGCCGCGGACCGTACGACGACGTCGGTCCTCGACCCGAACGGGCTCGCCAGGACGTCGACGGTCTCCTACGACCCGGACGACAACGTGGTGTCCGAGACGGAGCGCGACCCGGCGACGGGTGACGTCTCCACGACCGACACCCGGTACGACAACCTGGGCAACGTCACGGGCAACACCGTCCACGACGGCACCACGGCCCCGGTGGCGCGCTGGAAGCTGGACGAGACGACCGGATTCTCGGTCGGCGACTCCTCCGGCGCCAACAACACCGGTACCCACGGCACCGGAATGCACTGGAGCACCGAGCGGGGTGGCAGCGCCGTCTTCGACGGTGACACCAACTCCTACGCCCAGACGCAGGGGTCGGTCGTCAACACCGGAGGCAGCTTCTCGGTCGCGATGTGGGTGCGGCTGGACGACAAGACGGCCAACCACACCTTCCTGTCGCAGGACGGTACGGTCGGCAACCCCTTCCAGCTGTACTACTCCACGGCCTACGGATGGACCTTCAACCGTTCGTCGGCCGACATGTCCGGTCCCACCCTGGCCCGAGCCACTTCGGGCACCGCAGCGGTGACGGCCGGGACCTGGACCCACCTGACCGGCGTGTACGACGCGGCGGCGGGCAAGATCCGGCTGTACGTCAACGGATCCCTGATCCAGGAGACCGCGTTCACCTCCCCCTGGGACGCGACCGGTCCGATGCAGATCGGCCGCCGCAAGGCGAGCGGTGTCTACGCCGAGTACCACAAGGGTGCCCTTGACGACATCCAGGTCTACGGCGAGGCGCTGACCGCGGCGCAGGTCTCCGCGGTCAAGGGCGGCACGCTCCCGGCAGCGGGCAGCTCGGTCCGTTCCACGTCCTGGAAGCTGGACCAGCGTGGTCTGCCGCTGTCGATGACGGACACCAATGGCAACGTCACCGACTACGGCTATGACGAGGCCGGCCAGCAGACCACCGTCACGGAGCCGGCCGTCAACGCGGAGCAGAACGGCGGGACCCCGGTCTCGATCCGTCCCGTGTCGATGACGGGCTACAACACCTTCGGTGAGGCGACGGAAACGTCCGACCCGCTGGGCAATGTGACGGTGACGGCGTACGACGCCGAGGGCCAGGAGTCCTCGACGACCTCGCCGAACTACACGGCGCCGGGCGGTACGACGGCGATCCAGGCCACGGCATGGAACGAGTACAACCGGCTCGGTCAGGTCACTGCCGAGGTCGACCCGCTGGGCGGCCGCACCACGTACACGTACACGCAGCTCGGCGACCTGGCCTCGGTCACGGAACCCGGCGGCGGAACGACCACGTACACCTACACCACCAACGGCGACCAGCTCTCGGCCACCCGGCCGAACGGTGCCCGTGAGGAGAGCACCTGGGACTACCTGGGGCGTCCGGTGACCAGCACGGACATCGTGCGTCAGCCGACGCAGCGGGCGTTCACGGCGATCAACGAGTACAACGCTCCGGGCGGCGAGCTGTCCCGGACCGTGTCGCCGACCGGCGTCACGGAGTCGTACAAGTACAACTCCGTGGGCGAGGTCGTCGAGGCCACGGACGGCGCCGGCAACGTGTCGACGTTCACCTACGACATGGACGGCCAGGTCCTCACGGCCAAGGAAGCGGACGGCACCAGCACGAAGAACACGTACAACGGGTTCGGACAGCTGAAGTCGATCCAGGACCTGGACGCGGCGGGCGCGGTGCTGCGTACGTCGAGCTCGACGTACGACCGTGCGGGCAACCCGGTCTCGCTGACGGATGCCCGCGGTCACACGAAGACCTTCACGTACGACGCGACAGGTCTGATCACGCAGGCGGTCGAGCCCGTCTCGGCCACCGAGTCGATCACGACGACGTACGGCTACGACGCGGGAGGCAACCGGACACGGTTCACGGACGGACGGGGCAACCCGTTCCTGACGACGTACAACTCATGGGGCCTGGCCGAGTCGGTGATCGAACCGTCGACGCCGACGCACCCGAACCTCGCGGACCGCACGTTCACGACGACGTACGACCTCGGCGGCCGCTTGAAGGAGATGCGTTCTCCGGGCGGTGTCGTCGTCTCGCACGAGTACGACGTCAAGAGCCGGCTGATCCGCCAGACGGGCGCGGGTGCGGAGGCCACCACGGTCGACCACACCTACGACTACGACGCGGACGACCGGATCACGGCCGTCGCGGGCGCCGGTGACGAGAAGAACACCTTCTCCTACGACGACCGCGGTCTGCTGCTCACCGCCAACGGGCCCTCGGGTGCCTCGTCCTTCGCCTGGAACGGCGACGGGGCGATGACCTCGCGGACCGACGCGTCGGGCACGTCGGCGTACGGGTACGACACGGCCGGCCGGCTGAAGACGGTCAGCGACGGGGCCACCGGCACCGCGATGACCTACGACTACGACGTCAACAACAACGTCACCTCGGTCGACTACGGCGCGGGCAAGTCGAAGCGTGCGTTCGGCTACGACAAGCTGCAGCGTCTGACCAGTGACAAGCTGACCTCGCCGACCGGCAAGGTGCTGTCCTCCATCACCTACGGGTGGGACGAGAACGGCAACGAGACGTCGAAGACGACCGCCGGTCTCGCCGGCTCCTCGTCCAACACGTACACGTACGACTGGGCCGACCGCCTGTCGTCCTGGAACAACGGGACGACGACGGAGGTCTACGGCTACGACGCGTCGGGCAACCGCACGCGCGTGGGTGGCGACACCTACACGTACGACGCCCGCAACCGGCTCACGTCGGACGGGCACAGTACGTACGCGTACACCGCGCGCGGCACGATGAGCCAGGTCACGGACGAGGGCGGCATATCGACGGCGGTCAAGGCCGACGCCTTCAACCGGGTCATCAACGAGGGCGACCGTACGTACACGTACGACGGCCTCGACCGGGTCCGCGAGGCGAAGGACGAGACGGGTTCCCCGCTCCACACCTTCCAGTACAGCGGCGCCGGAAACGACGTGGCCTCGGACGGGGTGACGTCCTACAGCCGCGACGCGGACGGCTCGCTGCTCGGCGTGAAGACGTCGGTGTCGGCGGTCCTGGCGCTGACGGACCTGCACGACGACGTGGTGGGGCAGTTCACCTCCGCCGGGGAGGCGTTGTCGGGTTCGACGACGTACTCGCCGTTCGGCAAGGTCGTGCAGTCCTCCGGAATGCTCGGTGCGCTGGGCTACCAGTCCGGCTGGACGGATCCGCAGACGGCCAAGGTCAACATGGCCGCGCGCTGGTACTCGCCGCAGACCGGCCAGTTCAACAGCCGTGACACGGTCGCCAACGACCCGATGCCGGACTCCATAGCGGCGAACCGGTACGCATACGCGGACGGCAACCCGATGACGGGTGTCGACCCGACGGGCCACTGGTTCGAGTGGGCGAAGAAGGCTGTCAAGAAGGTCGCCAAGAAGGTCAAGAAGACCGTCAAGTCGGCCTACAAGAAGACGAAGGCCACGGTCAAGAAGGTCGCCAAGGCCGTCAAGAGGGCCGCGAAGAAGGTCAAGCGCGCGGTCAAGAAGGCGGTCAAGAGGGCCGTGCGGCACGTCCGCAAGGCCGTACGGTACGTGTCCGACAGCGTCCGCAAGGTCAAGAGATACGTCAAACGCACCTACAAGCGGGTCAAGCGCTACGTCCACAAGGTCGTCAAGCACGTCAAGAAGGCCGTGCGGAAGGTCGCCAAGGCGGTCAAACACGTAGCCAAGAAGGTGGTCAAGGCAGCCAAGAAGGTCGGCAGAGCCGTCAAGAAGGCGGCCAAGGCCACAGCCAACTTCGTCAAGCAACACGCCTCGACCATCGCCTCGGTCGCCACCGGCATCGCGGTCTTCGCGGGCTGCACGGCCATCACGGCCGGTGTGGGTGCCGTCGGCTGCGCGGCTCTCGCGGGCGCGGCGGCCAACGGCGTCGGCTACATGATGAGCGACGGCCCGAAGACGCTCGGTGGCTTCGCTATGGCGGTCGGTGTCGGCGCGCTCACCGGCGCGGTCGGCGGTGTGGGCGGTCGGCTCGCGGCGAACGCGGCGGGCAAGCTCCTCTCCGGCACGTTCGGCAGGGTCGTCTCGGGTGCCGCTGAGGGTGCCGTCGACGGCGCCGTGGGCGGAGCGATCGAGTACGGCACCTCCTGTGTGAACAGCGAGGAGGGCTGCAGCGTCGGCGGCGCGGCGAAGGCCACGGCGATCGGCGCGGCGATGGGCGGAGCCTTCGGCGCGGCGGGCAACGCCCGCGGCCCGAAGTCGAAGTCCAACCCGCAGCCGGATGCCCAGCCGGGCGGTGCGCCGGACGCCCCGTCGGGCGGTTCCTGCCCGATCCGGCGTGGCACGACGCCGCACAGCTTCACTGGGAAGACGCCGGTCCTCACGGCGGACGGCAAGACCAAGGAGATCGCCAAGGTCAAGGTCGGGGACTACGTCCTCACGGCCGAGCCGGGCAAGACCACCAAGGAGAAGCACCGGGTCAAGGAAGTGATCGTCACCAAGACCGACCGCGACTACGTCGACGTCACCATCGCGACGAAGACGGGTCCGAAGACGATCCAGACCACCAAGCACCACCAGTTCTACGAGTCCTCCCGCGACGCCTGGACGCAGGCGGGCGACCTCAGGGTCGGCCAGAAGCTGCAGAACGGCGAGGGTGCCCCGACCGCGATCGTCGAGGTCAAGTCGTACACGGCGGAGCGCGTCACCTACGACCTGAGCATCGAGGGCCTGCACACCTACTTCGTGGTGGCCGGTACGGCGGTGACGACGGCGGACGTGGCGGCAGGTGTCACGGCGGACGCGGTGCTGGTGCACAACTGTGGCGGCTCGGTTCGCGGCCACACCTCCGCGTGTGCCTGTGCCACGGGCGGGAACCCCGTCGGGCCGATCAACGCGCATCTCGCCGGGGGTACTCACCCGGTCACGGGTGTGCCGTTCGACGCCCAGGGCTTCCCGGACTTCAGCGGCCACCGGGATCCGAACACCCCGGATGTCAACATCACCCTGACCGGCGACAGAAAGAAGGACTTCGCCGCGGCGGACAAGGCGGCCGGTATCAACCCGAAATACAGGAAGGGGAAGTGGACGTGGAACCACCATCAAAACTGCGGCAAGATGCAGTTGGTGGATATGAAGATCCACTCCAAGACCGGCCATACCGGCGGTTTCTCCATATGCTAGAGAGGAGTCTGGGGTCGTGATTTTCGACCAGACGGATGAATCCGAGTTCGCTGGTCCGCCGGTGGATGCCGAGATGATTCGGCAGGCCGAGGACGTGCTCCAGGTTCGCCTGCCGAAGAGCTACGTCGATCTGCTGTCCGTCCAGAACGGCGGCGATCTGCGGAACCGCTGCTTCCCCACCGAATTCCCCACGTCGTGGGCGCCGGACCATGTCTGCGTCGACGCCATCTGGGGCGTTGGCGGTGAATGGGGCGTGGACGTCGTGTCGTCAGACATGATCAGCGAATGGCGGTATCCCGAGATCGGCGTCGTCTTCGGTATCACTCCGTCCGCAGGCCACGACACGGTGATGCTCGACTACTCCGAGTGCGGTCCGCTTGGTGAGCCCGCTGTGGCCTACGTCGACGAAGACCGGGTGCCGAGGCGCCTCGCGAATTCGTTCGCGGAGTTCCTGCAGGGCCTCGTCTCGTGCCGGACGTTCGGCGATGACGAGGACTGATCTCTGATCGGTGATGCCCGTGGC